>NZ_JBSXNH010000082.1:0-60666 GCF_056857535.1 Vreelandella sp. L-25 | reverse complement strand
TTTTCCTTTTGGTTCATGGTGTTAGGGGTAACAACATGATACCGGCGGGAAAGCCCCCGATCTCGTTGATAGCACTGAAATTTTCAACGCTATTCAGGCAGTTACAGCACCACCTGTGGAAAAGTGGGGAGACGCTAGGTGGGGGGTATTACCACACTGAACAGCGTGGCCGATGAAATAGCCACGCTGCGTGCGGATTATCAGCAAGCACTGGATCAGTTACGACGGCGCTGACGAAAAGCAGCCACGCGAGCATGAAAATCATCGGTGGCTTTACACTCATCCTGCAGTGCGCCTTCAAGCGTTAGCGTGTCGTCAAGCGACAGGTTCGCTGACTGTCGCATGGCCCGTTTCGTTGCTCCCAGCGCTTGAGGTGACTGAGCCACCAGGGCCTGTGCCATCGCTCGTGCTTCCGCTAACACCTGATCATCTTCCACTGCCCGGTTGGCCAAGCCCAGCGCCACACAGCGCTCGGCATCCATTGGGGTAGCCAGTGCCGCCATCTCAAAAGCTTGGGCGTGGCCAAGCTTGCGTACCAAATGCCAGCAAGCGCCGCCGTCGGGAATCAAGCCAATATTGATAAAGGCCAGTTTTAGGTAAGCCGAGCGGCCCATCACCACCATATCGCTGGCTAGCACGTAGGACACACCAATCCCCGCGGCAGCGCCGCTCACCGCGGCGATCACGGGCTTTTCCATCGTCATCATGCTGCGCAGCGCAGGCAGAAAAAGCGTTGCCAGACGTTGGCTTGCGGGCTGGGTGGAGGCCTTTTCGAATTCCGCTAAATCAGCACCGGCGCAAAAAGCGCTACCTTCACCGCTGAGGATCACGCAGCGTACCTGCGGGTCAGCCGCCACGGTGGCTAATGCGTCATTGAGCGCCAGGGCCGTAGGCTCGTTGAGGGCATTGCGCACCGCAGGGCGCGCAATGGTCACTTCGGCGATACCGCCCTCGGTAGTCTCAATGCGTACAAGTGACGTTTCTTCACTGTGCATGAGCTTCTCCTTAGGCGGCGTCGAGCTTTTCGCTCACCGTCTCAAGGTGATAGTCGCTGTCGCCCAGGTAGTGATCAAACATCACCAGATGTTTGGCGTAGTGGGCCACGTAGCACTCTTCGGTCATACCCATGCCGCCATGAAGCTGAATGGCTTGTTCCGCAATAAAGCGCGCGGACTCGCCGCAGTAGGCCTTGGCAGCGGCGATTTTATAGTCCCGCTCGTCAGCAGGCAGCGAGAGGCTGGTGGCGGCGAGAATTGCCATGGAGCGCGACTGCTCCAGGTGGAGGTGCATATCCACCATGCGGTGCTGCAGTGACTGGAACGTGGCCAGCGGCAGGCCAAACTGCTTGCGCTCTTTTAAGTAGGCGAGGGTTTGGTCGCAGGCAGTTTCCATTGCACCAATGGCTTCTGCGCAAAGTGCGGCGCGGCCCAGGGCCAGCACCTCTGCCAATGCGTCACCTGCGTCTTCGCTTAGGCAGTTCTCTAGCGGCAGAGTCACGCTGTTCAACGTTAGGTCACCTGCGGGCTGGTTATCCATCGTGCGGTAGGTATGTGAGGTGACGCCTTGAGTATTGGCAGTGACGATAAACACGCCTAGCTTGCCGTTAGGCAGTTGGGCGGTCACCAGCGTGGCGGCGGCATTGCCGAGGTTCATTACGACATCTTTGCGGCCATTAAGCTGCCACTGGCCATCGTGTTGGCTCGCTTGGGTCAAAATGTCGAACGCGTCATAGCGGGCGGTGTGTTCTTGCCAAGCCAAGGCGAGCTGGTGTTCACCTTCTAACAGCGGAGCCAGCCAGCGCTCCTGCTGTGCGGGGTTGGCGCATAGCGCAAGCAGCTGCCCGGGCATGACTAACCCAAACAGGTACGCTTCCGGCACCAAGCAGCGCCCCAACGCTTGCATAATAATCATTACATCGGTGCCGTCGCCGCCTAGCCCGCCTACGTCTTCGCTAAACGGCATATGCAGCAGACCTAATTCTGCGAACGTTCTCCAGAGTGGGCTGGCACCTTGTGCTGGCGCTTCCAGCATAGCGCGGCGCTGCTCGGGCGTTACCTGGTCGGCCACCAAGCGTGTCAGTGTCTCTTCGAGCATGCGCTGCTCATCGGTGAGTGCAAAATCCATGGTGACTCCCTTACATACCTAAAATGGTTTTAGCGACGATGCTTTTTTGAATTTCGTTGGCACCGCCATAAATCGACAGCTTGCGACGATTAAAATACTGGGCGCTGGCGGCAGCGCCTTGGGCGTATTCGTCATCTAGCGACGCATCACCATGGAGAAACTCGGGGAAGAATGGCAGGGCAGCAGGCCCAAGCGCACGGCGGGTAAGCTCACTGATCTCTTGGCGCAGCTCAGAGCCGCGTACTTTTAGCAGCGAGCTCTCTGCACCCGGCACGCCGCCATCCCGCGCTGCGGCAATCACGCGCAGGTTGGTCACTTCCAGCGCCATCAGCTCAAGCTCGGCTTTGACCACACGCTGGCGAAAGCTGGGGAGCGATAAGAGCGGATTGCCGCGATGCTGCATACGGGAGGCGAGGGACTTCAAATGTCGCAGTGCCTGCTTGGCGTGGCCAAGCCCGGCAATGCCGGTGCGCTCGTGGGTTAGCAGGAATTTGGCGCAGGTCCAGCCTTGGCCCTCTTCACCCACACGGTTTTCTACCGGCACGCGCACATTATCGAGGAACACTTCGTTGACTTCATGAGCGCCGTCGAGGGTGATAATCGGCCGTACGGTAATGCCGGGGGTCTGCATATCGATCAGCAAGAAGCTGATACCCGCCTGTTTTTTCGCGTGTGGGTCGGTGCGCACCAAACAGAACATCATGTTGGCGTGCTGGCCTAGGGTGGTCCAGGTTTTCTGCCCGTTGACGATGTAGTGGTCGCCATCGAGCATGGCGCGGGTGGATAAGCCCGCCAAATCCGAGCCAGCACCCGGCTCGGAGTAGCCCTGGCACCACCAGTCCTGGTTATTAAGAATCCGCGGCAGGTAGTGCTGTTGCTGCTCCACACTGCCAAATTTCATGATCACTGGCGCGACCATATTGACGCCAAAGGGCACCACCGTAGGGGCGTGGGCGGCGGCACACTCTTCATCGAAGATATGTCGCTGCACCGGGCCCCAGCCTGGACCGCCGTGTTCAACAGGCCAGTTGGCGGCAAGCCACCCTTGATCGCTGAGAATATTCTGCCAGCGGATGTGGTCATCGGCGGGTAGATGGCGGCCTAGGCGCACGCGCTCACGGATGTCGCTCGGCAGTGCATCGGCTAAAAATCGGCGGACTTCCTCGCGGAATGCCTGCTCTTCGGGGCTAAACGTCAGGTTCATGAGTGTGCATCCTCGGAAGGCGTCTTTTTGTGAGTCGATAAATGGGATGGCAGAGAGGCATGGCGGTGCGGCCCGCCTAAATGGCGGGGGTAGCCCAACGCTTCCACTGCCAGCAGATCAATATCGCTCTCGCGGTAGCAGGCACCTTGCTGCGCTAGCGTCAGGCTCGCCTGCTCCATGGCTGACTGAGCGTCGTTGTCGGGCGCTTGCTTTGCGGCGTTATACAGCGTGCTCAATACGCTAGGCGACTTGCTAACCACCACGTTGGCCCGCAGCGCTTTGAGCGTTAAGGCAGCCCGCTGCTGGTCGGTCGCGCTGGCGTGGTGATTCACCAATTCATGGAACGGGCCGCGCTCGGCAAGTACTAGGCTTAGGAGTGTGGCTGAGGCACTGTCGGTGAGTGGCTGCAGCGCTACGGTGACGGCTTGAGAAGGGCAGGTGCTGACATCTTCGCCAGGGGCGAGCAGGCACAGCTCGGTGCTATCGTTTGGGGTATCGGTAAGCGTTATGTTGGCGCGCTGGGCGGCGGTATGAAACGTCTCAAACAGCGTGTGCTCACCGATGAGGGCGATCTGCGCAAAGGGCTCAGCATTGTCTACGCCAGGGACGACATGGGGATTTCTAGCGGCAAAAAAGAGGTGAATCAGCCCTGCGCGCTGCGGGGAGTCCATACAGGCAAGAAATAGCTCACGCTCGCGGCGCAAACCCTCTTCCAGAGATGTGGCTTTGGTGCAGGCGTCAACGGCGTCCACAATGCGAAACGGAGAGAACAGAGCTGGTACGCTGGTTTCAAGCTGCTCTCGCATGGCAGCAATGGCCAGGGGGTTGGCCTCTGGAGCGGGTAACTGACCGGTGATGCGCGCCTGCTGTTGTCCCGCTAATACCTCTTTTGCCGCTGCCAAACCCGCTTCCAGCGGTGTTTGGGCATCGCTGATGGCATCGATAATGCCGATATCCTGCGCTTCAGCGGCGTCTACAAAGCGCCCGCTGGTGATGATTTCTAGGGATCTTTCAACACCTACCAAACGGGGCAGCCGCTGGGTACCGCCTGCGCCGGGCAGTAAGCCAAGCTTCACTTCCGGTAAACCAACGCGGGTGCCTGTCAGCGCAATTCGATAGTGGCAACCCAGCGCGACTTCTAAGCCGCCTCCCAGCGCAGTGCCGTGTAGCGATGCGATGAGCGGTTTGGGGCAGGCTTCTAGCTGTGTAATGACATCCGGTAGCAGCGGTGCCTGGGGCGGCTTACCAAATTCACGTATATCGGCCCCGGCGATAAAGGTTCGCCCCTCTGCTATCACCACCAGTGCTTGGGCCTGCTGGTCGGCCAACCCCTCTTCAAGGGCGCTGAGCAAACCGCTACGCACCGCTTGGCTCAATGCGTTGACGGGCGGGTTAGCGATACTAATGACGCCGACCTCGCCATGTCGCTGGTAGTGAACACTCATAGTGGCTCCCGTATTTCGCTATATGAAATTTAAAGTTGTTATTCGGAATTAGGTGATCATGGCGAAAGACGCCGTTGGAGTCAATAATGCAAAACAACGTTCTGCATTGCGGAACGTTGTTGGCTAAACAAAAGGCCGCGCAGAGGCGGCCTTAGGTAATGATTTCCGTCGTGATTGAAGCAACATCAAAAAACGGGGTTTAACCCAGCTTCTTGTAAGGCAGCCCGCCGGGTTTCCATCCAGCCGTCGATAAACGCCGCTTCGTCTTCGGGCGCATCGGCTTGATAGGCTTCCCAGGTGTCCATTAGCAGCTGTTGCCGCTCCACCAAAGCGTTCTGGTGGGCGTCCATTTCATCGGTCCATACACCGCTTTCTTGGTAGTACGCCACCACGGTATCGTGGAAAGGCACCACCCAGGTCATGTTTTGATTCTCAAGGGCATAGCCGCTAGCCCCTGGGGCGTTATCTTTATAGTCGTCGAAGGACTCCACTAGCGTGGTGATCAAGCCGGTGACGGTTTCTGGCGCTAAATCGGCGTTGCTCACCATGATCGGATAGGGGTAGCTGGCGCTGGCAAGCGGGTGGTCAGCGTTAATACCTGCGCCTGAAGTGACGTCGTGGGGTTGGAAGTAGGGGGCCACCTCCAGCATCTGTGCCCAGCCTGCTTCATCGTCAGTGGGCAGTTCTGGCCACTGTAAGCCACGAGGGCTAGCCGCTAACCGCTGCGCCGCCGGTGTCACGGTGGTGGTAATAGCGGCATCGGCACGGCCGCTGATAATGCCGTCGAAGGCGGCGTTGTAGCCGGGGAAGTCAACGCGCTCGACGTCATCCCAGGTCAAACCCGCGAAAGCTAGGTAGGCTTCAGCGGCTTTGTTCAGCGCGTCGTCGCCGCGCAGGTAGGCTAGACGTTTACCTTCCAGATCGGCGATGGAATCCATCTCTACGTCGCCTGCCACGGCCATACCTAACCCAAAGCTGGCCATGGAGGTAGAAATCACCCGAATGGGCTGCGGGCCCCAGTCCGGCCCGGCGAACATCATCACGCCTTCAGAGCCGTAGTAGCTGGCAATGCCGCATGCGCAGAGATCCACGCGGCCAGTTTTCAGCGGTGTCATGCGCATGGTGTCGTTTTCACCCGGGATGACGCGGGACTGAGTGCCGTGCTCCTCCTGTAGCAGCTGGCTGATGGCCATAATCTGCGCATGGCCACTGGTGCCGGTGCCATACGCGGTCCAGTTCAGCGTGCTAGGCATGGCGCTGGCGCTGCCAGCCGTCAGCAGGCCTGCCGTTAAACTACCGAGTACGAGGGTGAGATTTGTTTTTGTGCTCATAAGAATCCTCGAGGGTGGCATTAAGCGTTGGCAGTGAGCGAACGCTGGTGATGGCGCTGGCTAAGGCGGGCAAGCACCACGGCGGGTAGCAGCGCCACGGCGGCTAAACCAATCAACTCCCACTGGCTTAGCGGTACCATGCCGCCGCCCGGTAGGGCGAGCAGTAGCCCCGCGATCAGTACCAGCGCACGAATCACGATTTCCTGCAGCGCGCCGTAACCCAAACGACCCACGCCCATCAGGTAGCCTTGCATCGCGGAGGCAAACAGGATGATGCCGATAACCGCTTGGATAAACACGGCAATGATCATCAATGGTTCGCCCTGCATGATCAGCGCGGGGTTCAGCACGAATAGGAAGGGGATAAAGTAAATCACGCTGCCTAGGCGCATGGCCTGCAGGCCGGTTTCCATCGGGCGGGCACCGGCCACGGTGGCGGCGGCAAAAGCACCCAGTGCCACGGGCGGCGTGATAAAGCTGAGCATGCCCCAGTAGAGGATGAACATGTGCACCGCCATGGGGTCTAGACCGCCGCCTTGAATCAGCGCAGGGGCGAGCGCCACCGCCAGGAAGATATAGGCCGCGGTAACGGTCATGCCAATGCCCAACACAAAGCTGGTGACCGCGCCCATAATTAGCAGCAATGGCACGCTGCCGCCGGCGATATTGATAAAGTCGTTGGCAATGGTGCCCGACAGGCCGGTCATGGAGAGCGCGCCTACCAACATACCCACGCCCGCCAGAATGGCGATAAGCTCAGCAAACAGCTTGGCCGCCGACGAGAGCGTCTCGGTGACATCCTTCCAACCCCAGCGATTCTGCTTAGAGAGCTGGTTGAGCACTAACAGCAGGGCGGTCGCATAGAATGGGGCAACCGCTTCGCGTTGCATGATCAGCAGCATCCACACCAGCAGGCCGAAGACGAAGATAAAGTACCAGCCCTCTTTCAGCGTTTGCTTAATCGACGGCAGCTCGATGGCGGGCAGGCCTTTGATGTCATTGCGCGCGGCATAGGCATCAATTTGAATGAACAGACCAAGGAAATAGAGAATCGAGGGGATGACCGCTGCCAGCGCCACTGCTGAGTAGGGAATATCCAGGAACATGGCCATCACGAAGGCGGTGGCGCCCATCACTGGGGGCATCAATACGCCACCGGTTGAGGCGCAGGCTTCCACACCGCCCGCAAACGAGCGGCTCATGCCAATGCGGCGCATGGCCGGAATCGAGAGTACCCCGGTGGTCAGCACGTTACTGATCACGCTGCCGCTCATGGAGCCCATCAGTCCGCTGGAAAAAATCGACACCTTAGCCGGGCCGCCGCGTACATGGCCTAAAAGCGCAAAGGCTAAATTAATGAAGAATTTGCCGCCGCCGCTTTTCTGCAGCACCACGCCAAACACCAGAAAGCCAATCACCAGGCCTGCAAACGCCTGTAGCGGAACCCCCATGATGCTTTCGGTGCTCATGGTGTGGTACATCGCCGTTTCAGGCAGGCTAGAAGGGAATGCCTGGATCGGGCCAGGAACGATATCGGCTACTAAGGGGTAAAGCGAGAACACCCCGGCAATGATGGCAATCGGCAAACCGCCGGCTCGGCGGGCGGCTTCGATAATCAATAACCAGTAGGCATAGCTGAAATAAATGGCGATATCCGGAGCTGCAAACGCCCAGCCGCGCTCCAGAATGGGAACAGCGTTATACACAAAGTAGCCGCCCACAATTAGCGTGACAGCGCTAAGCAGGTAGTCATACCAGGGAATCGATTGCTCCTGCTGGCTGCTGCGCATGGGCCATAGCAGAAACACGAGCGGCAGAAGCAGTGCCACCACTGCATAGTAAAACTGAGTTTCTAGCCCGGTCACGAACGTGAGCAAGCCCCAGTTAAACAGGTAGTCCAGCGTCATCATCATCAGTAATACGGTGACGGTGGCAGGCACCCAACGAAGCGCCAGAGGCAGCTCGCGGATTTGGCTGATCTTTTCTTTAACCTGCGGCGTGCTGGCAGGTGCGGTATCGGTGGTCATAGGGCGTTCCATCAATCAGCAGGGGCGGCGAGCGCCGCCCCGTGGCGAGTTACTCGAAGATCGGCTCGAACCCAGCATCGGTGAGCGCCGTAGCGCGGGCGGCCATCCAGTCAGTAGTAAACGTATCGGCATCGCTGGGTGCGTCTTGCATAAACTGCTCCCAGGCCTGCATTAATACGTTTTGACGCTCAACGAGTTGGTCTTGGTGGGCCTGCATCTCATCGGTCCACACGTCGATCTCTTTGTAGTACTCCACCACTGCGTCGTGGAATGGGATTACCCACTGTAAATCCTGGTACTCCAGCGCGTAGCCCACTGCACCCGGCGCGTTATCTTTGTAGCCGTCGTAGTTTTCCTGCATCGCTTTGATTAAACCGTAAGCGACATTGTCTTCAAGGTCTTGATTCGCCACCACAATGGGGTAGGGATAGCTGGCGCTGGGTACCGGGTTGTCGGCGCTAATGCCGCCTGCACCGGCGGTGACTTCATGGGGGCGGAAGTAGGGTGCCACCGCCGCCATGCGTTCCCAGCCAGCTTCATCGTTAGGGTCAAGCACCGGCCAGCTAACGCCCCGTGGGCTGCTCGCGAGCTGCTGAGCGGGCGGTGTAACGGTGGTAGTGAACGAGGCGTCCACATCGCCAGCAATAATGCCGTCGAAAGAGCGGGCATAGCCGGGGTAGTCAACGCGTTCAACGTCATCCCAGGTTAGGCCGCCGAAGGCAAGGTACGCCTCAGTGCCTTTGTTCAGGGCATCATCACCGCGAATATAAGCAATGCGTTTGCCTGCTAAATCGGCGGGGGTTTCAACGTCCAAATCACCCGCCACAGCCAGCGACAGACCAAACGACGCGGTAGAGGTGGTAATCACGCGCAGCGGCTGCGGACCCCAATCGCGGTCGGCAAACATCATGACCCCTTCAGCGCCGTAGTAGCTGGCGATACCGCAAGCGCACAGGTCAACGCGACCCTGTTTAAGGGGCGTCATACGGGAAACATCGTTATCACCAGGCAGAATGCGCACAGAAGAGTCGTACTTATTCTGCAGCATATTGCCAATCGCAACGGCTTGGGCGTAACCGCTAGAGTTGGTGCCGTAGGCCGTCCAGGCCATAGTGCCAGGGAGTTCTACCTCGCTGGCATGGCTGATTGATGCACTCAATAAAGAAAGGGGAAGTGCGGCGATGAGTAGGCGGTGAGCAAACGGACGCATTGAGATGCTCCTTTATTGTGGTTGCTTCTATTGTGATTGTTACTTTTAGGTTCGTTACGTTTAGCTACTTTGTGTTTTGCTATGCGGTATTTGGTTTTGCTAAGTGGTCGAGTGATAGTAGGTAAGGCTAGAGAGGCTGTCAACGCTGTTCTGGTGGGCAGTCAAAAATAGTCCTTAGGCTCACAAAAAAAGCCAGGCGGTTGCCTGGATTTTCAGTGGTTTATGCGTTCCTAAGCTAAGAGAATTGCCGCCATGCCGCGTAGGTGCTTAAAAATACCCGCCCGGTTAACGCATCCAGGAAGTCGCTTTTTTTCAACTGGTCCATCACCGGGCCTTTCACCTCTGATAAGTGCAGTTTGACGTCGGAATCTTTCAAGCGAGCATTGATGGCATCCAGACTCTCCAAGGCCGAGGCGTCAATCAGGTTGACTGCTGAACAGATCAGCACGACATGCTCAAGCTTTGGGCGGCTGGCCACCAAGTTGTAGACGGTGTCTTCGAGATAACGGGCATTGGCGAAGTAGAGGCTCTCATCGATGCGCAGTAGGGCTGCGTTGCTCACCGTCTCCACATCATGCCGCTCTACATTACGAAAGTGCTCGGTATCCGGCACTCGGCCCACTAACGCACTGTGAGGGCGGCTGGTGCGGTATAAAAAGAGCGCAATAGAGAGCGTCACCCCGCCAATAATGCCCGCTTCAATGCCTTCCACCAGTGTTAATAGAATCGTGACCGCCATGGCGGCAAAGTCGCTACGGGAGTAGCGCCAGGTTTGGCGCAGCATGGGGATATCCACCAGGGTCAAAATAGACACCGTGATGGTGGCCGCCAGAGTGGCAATGGGCAGATAGTAGAGCCAGCCGGTAAACGCCATGGTCACAAGTGCAATACCGAGCGCTGCAAAGGCCCCAGCAGCAGGCGTTTGTGCGCCCGCATCGTAGTTGATGACGGTGCGGGATAAGCCGCCGGTAACAGGCATGCCGCTGGTAAATCCTGCCGCTAAGTTGGCGGCTCCTAAGCCAATCAGCTCCTGGTTGGGAGAGATACGCTGCCGCCGTTTTGCTGCCAGCATTTGCCCCATAGAGACCGACTCGACAAACCCCACTAGGCTAATCAACATGGCGGGTATTAATAGTGCTCGCCATAACGACGCATCCCCCCAGGGAAAGCTAAGTGCGGGCAGACCGCTGGGAATAGTGCCGACCACGGCTACCCCATGCTCGTAAGCCAACTGCCAGTGCCACGCCGCCAACGTAGTGACCACCACCGCAAAGACGGGCCCTGCTTTGGTCATTAAATCAGCGAGTGCTGCGGGAAGGCCTACCTTTATCAAGCTTTGTTTGCTGTAACGGCGCATCAGCACCAGAAACAGCAGCGTTCCACCGCCAATGACAACCGTGTAAGGATTGAAGGTGGGTAGATTAGGTAGCAGCGTCATCAGGCGCTCTACCAGGGTGAAGCCACTGCTTGAAACGCCCAACAGGCTGCCTAACTGGCTAACGGCAATCAAAATTCCCGAAGCGGTTAAAAAGCCCGAAATAACCGGGTGGCTTAAATAGTTGCTGAAAAAGCCCATCTTTAGCGCGCCCATGGCCACCAAAATGGCACCTGAGAGCAGCGAGAGCACCAGCGCAGCCTGCAGGTACTCGGGGGTACCAGGCGCAGCCACCGAGGATAGCGCGGCCCCAGTCATCAGCGCGATGATGGCGACTGGCCCTACCGCCAGAGTGCGGCTGGTGCCAAGAAAGGTATACAGCAGTTGCGGCAGAATACTCGCATAGAGGCCTACCACGGCTGGCAATCCCGCAAGCAGGGCATAAGCTAGCGATTGAGGTATGACCATAACGGTCACAATTAAGCCTGCCAGAAGGTCGGCTCCAAGCAAACGCTTATGGTAGTGGGGCAGCCAGGTAAAAATAGGCAAATAGCGCTTAAACATAAACTCCTATGGCTTAGGCCGAGTGTGCATAAGGGCAGCATTGAAAATAAAGGCAATAGTTTAGCGCGTTATAACGATAATTACGGCATTTGCCGTTTCCTTGCCAGCAATACACATCGCTCTTCCCCCAAAGTGCTACTTCTTTCATTAGCATAACCCGTTAAGATTACTGAGAAAGAGGGGTCTCCTACATCCCAGCGCTTTCCAACTCAACAACGTCAACTAAAAAAGAGTGCCTCACATGCGACTACTTCGTTGGCTGGTGCCATTGCTACTACTGATAGCCTCTATCGGGCTGGTGTCTCAGCCAGGTGCTTGGAAATACCTCGCTGTGTTGTGCGCTTCATTGGGTGGTATGGGGGTGATGGCTGTCGGATTATATAGTGTTTATAGCGCTGATCAGCACCGGTTGAAGCAATCGGTGCGCGGGCTAAAACCCCTGAGAGACTATGGCTCGCTGCGCGCTATGGCTTACCGGTTAATGAATCGTGCCAGTAGCACGGCCATTGCCTCGGCGGAAGTGTCCCATTACGCTGACTTGATGGCTCAGCGGCTGGGCAAACAGGAGACTATGGCTAGCGAAGCATCCTCTAGTATGAGCGCTATCAATGCTGCCATTATGCAGGTCAGTGCCAGTGCTACCCAGGTGGCTGCCCTTGCCGATAATGCTCAGCAAGCTAGCCATCATAATCACGATGAACTAACTGCTATCATCCATGATATGACCGATGTGGCTGAGCGCTCTAACCAAGCGCTGGATATGCTGACTGCACTCAACGATAAAATTGAGCGTGTGCGCAGCGTCACCTCAATGATTGAAGGCATTGCCGAACAGACCCATCTGCTTTCACTGAATGCCTCCATTGAAGCCGCTCGAGCAGGTGAGCATGGCAGGGGCTTTGCTGTGGTCGCAGGAGAAGTGCGTAACCTCGCTTTGAAGACTTCGACGGCGACGCAAAGCGTTGATGAGCTGGTCAAAGATATGCATCAGAGCGGTCAGAGCGTGGTGGCCACCATGGGGGATTTGATGACGCGGGTTCGCGAACGCTCCCAGGGGATGCAACGAGTAGGCAGCAGCTTAGCCACGATGACCGAAGAGTTTGATCAAGTCCAGCAGGAGATCACCAGCGTTGCCGATGCTATGGCCAGTACTAAAGAACATAGCCAAACGGTGGCCGACAGCCTGAGCCAGTTGGAGGACGATGTAGATGAAGGCAACCGCAACATGCACGAGTTGGCCCTTCAGGCGCGTGCGCTCATGGATGCCGCAGAAGGTGTTGACGGCGAACTGGCGCAGCAGCGTCTACAGGGGCGGCATCAAACCGTCTTTCTGGTTGCCCGCCAAACCGCTGACCGCATCGGCAAGCTGTTTGAAAAAGCCATTATCCGTGGCGAGCTATCGGAAAGCGCGTTGTTCCAACCGGACTACGCTGCCATCAGCGGCACCCGGCCGCCGCTTTACCATACGGGCTTTGACACCTTTACAGACCAGCATCTTCCTACCTTACAGGAGCCACTACTTACCGAGTATAGCTTGAGCTATGCCATTGCTTGTGACCGTAACGGCTACGTGCCTACCCACAATGCTGCGGTAAGCCGCCCGCCAACTGGCGATTATGATCACGATCTGAAGTATTGCCGCAGCAAGCGTATTTTCGACGATCCTACCGGTAGTCGCTGCGGTGCCCACGAGAAACCGCTGCTACTGCAAACCTACAAGCGTGATACTGGCGAGATCATGCACGACCTCTCAGTGCCGATTTATATTAATGGCAAGCACTGGGGCGGTTTCCGTGTTGGCTACCAGCCGGAAAAACACACCGCAACCAGTGTGGCCCATAAAGAGCAGCCAGCGTTACCGACTGCTTCGTCAAACCACCGCTTGACGCGGGCGTGATTGCCATGATGACCATGAGTAGAGCGCAAGACCGGTCCAGATCATCAAGAACGTAGCGAGTTGGATCATGCCCAGGGGCTCACCGAAAATCGTCAAGGCAATTAGGAACTGAATGCTGGGGTTGATATACATTAAGAACCCCAGCGTGGCCAAGCGTAAGCGACGCGCCGCGCCTGCAAAGGCCATCAACGGCAGGGCAGTTAAGACTCCGCTCACGACTAACAGCGCGGACATGGGCGCATCGTGGAGGAAATGTGACTCGCCCTGCCAGCTCATCCAGGTAAGCGCCATTAGCGCCAGCGGGAATAGCAGCAGCGTTTCCACGAAGAGGCCTGACAGTCCATCCAGTGGCACTTGCTTACGAAACAGCCCATAGCTGCCGAAGCTAAGAGCAAGCAGCAAGCTAAGCCACGGTAATTCACCCAGCATGATAAATTGAATCGCAATGGCAAGGCTGGCGAGGCCCAGCGCCACAAGCTGTAGCTTCGCCATGACTTCCCGAAGTACTAGCATGCCCAGTGCTACATTCACCAACGGGGTGAGAAAGTAGCCTAAACTGGCTTGCAGCACCTGTTTGCTCTCCACCGCATAGATATAGATGCCCCAGTTAAAGGCGATCAGCAGCGCGCAGGCTAACACTCGGCCCAAGCGCTTAGGCTGCACCAATGCAGCCACGACCGGTGACCAGCGGCCCAACACGCTAATCAGCCCCACCAGGAATAGGCACGACCACAAAATGCGGTGAATCAAGATCTCAAAGGCCGGAACCCCGTCAAAGAGGGCAAAAAACAGCGGGAAACACCCCCACATGGTGTAGGCGGTTAAGCCAAACATGACGCCTTTGACCGCTTCAGGGTCCCGAGGAGCTGATGGAAGCATAGCAGCCTCATTAAGTAAAAATGCTAATCTAGCACACAATTGATAAAGACACCGATGCAAAGGAGACGTGGCATGAGTCAATTAAAAACTAGCCTGGTGCAGTGCGACTTACGCTGGGAAGATCCCCAAGCCAACCACACGCATTTAGAAGCACTGCTGGGTGATTTAGATAGTCGCGACACTGACCTGATTGTACTGCCAGAGATGTTTGCCACCGGTTTCACGATGAATTCCCGGGAAATGGCGCAGCCCATGAAAGAGAGCCAAAGCGTTGCCTGGCTGCAAACCCAGGCGAAGGCAAGGGGCTGCGTGGTGACCGGCAGCGTCGCCATTGTTGACGACGGCCAGTACTACAACCGTATGGTGTGGGCAACGCCAACGGGAGAAGTGAGCTACTACGACAAACGCCACCTGTTTCGCATGGCCGGGGAGCATGAACGCTATGGCATGGGCAAGCAGCGCCACATCGTAGAACTCAACGGTTTTAAGCTGCAGCTCAGCGTGTGCTACGACCTGCGTTTCCCCGTATGGATGCGCCAGCAGCCAGCAGAGGGCGAGCATTTCGAGTATGATGCCATCCTGTGCGTGGCTAATTGGCCCGCTCCTCGGCGGCATCCGTGGCGAACCTTGCTACAGGCGCGCGCGGTGGAAAACCTCGCCTACGTGGTGGGTGTTAACCGCGTGGGTGAAGATGCCAAGGGGCTGGCCTATAGCGGCGACTCCATGCTGGTCGATTTTAAAGGCGAACCGCTGATCGACCATCCCGCCCATACTCCGTTTATTGAAACGGGGACGTTAGATAAAACGGACCTAGATGCCTTTCGTGAAAAATTTCCTGCCTGGCAAGATGCCGACCGCTTTTCGTTGCTGCCAGGAGTGGGGCAATAATGCGCCTTGATCGTTTTTTAAGTGAGACCACACCACTAACCCGCAGCCTCGCAAAACGGGCGCTCAAAAACGGTGAAGTGACGCTCAACGGCGAGCCGATCAAGCAGGCGGCCACCCAGGTAGATACCGAACACGACGAAGTGAAGCTTAACGGCGAACGGCTCGCCCTAGTGGGGCTGCGCTACGTGATGATGCATAAACCGGTGGATGTGGAGTGTACGGCCCGCCGCGGTCTCTACCCGCGGGTAATCGACATTATCGACTTACCTAAAGTGGAGCGGCTGCAGCCAGTAGGGCGGCTAGATGTGGATACCACGGGCCTACTGTTACTGACCGATGATGGCCAATGGTCGCACCGAGTTACCTCGCCACGCCACCGCTGTGCCAAAGTCTATATAGCGGAGTTGGCTGAGCCGATGGAAGGCGAGGCCGCCCAGCAGGCGATAGGACAGGTGGCTGAGGGTATCTTACTGGAAGGTGAGGAAACGCCTACCCAGCCCGCCATGCTGCGTTTTATCACCCCGCAACAAGCGGAACTCACCATTACCGAAGGGCGCTACCATCAGGTGAAGCGCATGTTTGCCGCTTTAGGCAACCACGTTAACGCGCTACATCGCCGCTCGATTGGTGATGTATTGTTGCCCGATGACCTTGCTCCTGGCGAATGGCGGGAGCTTACCCCGGAAGAGATCGCCAGCTTTTAAGCGACCTTTTTCCGTTGAGATACCGCAATGGACTAGATGTCCATTGCGGTATCTTGTTTGTGTAAAAATACTATATTTTATACCGTTATCTTGTTTCGACTAAAGGCAGCAGAACATCCGAAAAATTGCTTAAATAAAAAGTTAAGCAGGCACTTAGTGCAAGTGCGCAGCTTCGATGAGTGCTTTGGTATAGGCGTGTTGAGGGGCAGCAAGTACGTCCAAGCAGTTGCCTTGTTCGACCACTTCGCCATCTTTTAGCACCATGACCCGATGGGCCATCGCCCGTACCACGGCAAGGTCGTGGCTGATAAACAGATAGCTAAGCTGGCGGCGGGCTTGCAGTTCGCGCAGCAGCACAACCAGCTGCTTTTGCACGGTGCGGTCAAGGGCGGACGTGGGCTCATCTAGCACCAGCAGTTCCGGCTCTAAAATAATCGCTCGGGCTACGGCAATGCGTTGGCGCTGTCCGCCGGAAAACTCGTGAGGGTAGCGGGCCGCACAGCTTTCCGGTAAGCCGACTTCCCACAAGGTGCGGTGTACCCGTTCGGCCACTTCCGCATCGGTAAGCTTTGGATAGTGAAAGCGCAAGCCTTCACTGACAATATCGAATACCGGCATCCGCGGTGAAAGGGCACCGTAGGGGTCCTGAAACACCATCTGCAGACGATGGCGCTGGCGGCGCAGCGCGTCACCCGAGAGCTGGCTGAGCGGTGTATCGCCAAGCTGCACCTCGCCCTGGCTGGCGACCAAACGCATAATCGCCGAGGCGAGTGTCGTTTTACCGGACCCCGACTCTCCAACAATGCCCAGGGTTTCACCGGGGGCAATAGTCAGGTTGGTGGCCTTTAACGCCTCAAAGGCGGGAGGCTGGCGCTGAAACAGCCCCGTTTTAGGCCGCTTAAAGCTTACCCGCAGTTGCTGTGTTGTCAGCAGAGGCGTTGTGTTTGCGGGTTCTGCAGGGCGGCCTTCGGGTTCGGCGGCAATCAGTGCTTTGGTGTAATCGCTTTGTGGGTTGCTAAACACCTCGGTAACGCTGCCGGTTTCCTGCACCTTGCCCTGATACATCACGCAGACGCGGTCGGCGTGGCGGCGTACCAGGTTTAAGTCATGGCTAATCAGCAGTACGCCCATGCCGTGCTGGTCGCGCAGCTCTTTAAGCAGCGCGAGAATCTCCTGCTGCACGGTGACATCAAGTGCGGTGGTGGGCTCATCGGCAATCAGTAGGGCTGGGTTGTTGGCAATGGCCATGGCAATCATCACCCGCTGGCGCTGCCCGCCGGAGAGTTGGTGGGGCCAGGCATCCAGTAGCTCTTCAGGACGGGGTAGTTTGACTTGTTCAAGCAGTGTTTTTGCCCGGCGGCGGGCTGCTTGGCCGCTCAAGCCTTGGTGTAGCCGCAGCGTTTCGCTAATCTGTTTGCCAATGCGGTGCAGCGGGTTAAGCGAGGTCATCGGCTCCTGAAAAATGAACCCAACACGATTGCCACGAATGCCGTTCCAGTCGCGCTTGTTTAGCCGCGTCAGGTCGGTCTCTTCCAGCCAGCGCTGACCGCGCACTTCCGCATTGCTTGGCAGTAGGTCGATGGCCCCTAGTGCGGAAACCGACTTACCCGAGCCGGACTCCCCGACAATGGCCAGTGTTTCGCCAGCGTTAACCGTTAGCGAAAGAGCGTCCACGACCACATTGCCATCAAAAGATACCGTTAACTCTTTAAGACGCAGTAACGGTTTGGTAGTGGGTTCAGACATGGGGCGTTTCCTGAGCAGAATTTTCCTGGACAGAGATAGGACGCTGTTTAACATGGCGTGGGTCGAAGGCGTCGCGTAGGCCTTCGCCAATAAATACCAGCAGGGAAAGCATGATCGCCAGGGTCATAAAGGCGGTGATCCCTAACCAAGGGGCGTGCAGGTTATTTTTGCCCTGGGCGGCTAGCTCACCCAGCGATGGAGCGCCCGGTGGCAACCCAAAGCCGAGGAAGTCCAGTGCGGTTAACGTGCCGATGGCACCAGTGAACAGAAAGGGAATAAACGTCAGCGTGGCGACCATGGCATTAGGCAGTACGTGTCGCCACATAATCAGCCGTGAAGGAAGCCCCATGGCTTTGGCGGCGCGAACGTACTCCAGGTTGCGGGCCCGCAAAAACTCGGCACGAACAATATCCACAAGCCCCAGCCAGGAGAAAAGCAGCATGATACCCAGCAGCCACCAGAAGCCAGGCTGTACAAAACTGGCCAAAATAATCAATAAAAACAGTACCGGCAGCCCCGACCAAATTTCAGTAACTCGCTGGCCAATGAGATCCACCTTGCCGCCGAAGTAGCCCTGTACCCCGCCAGCAAAAACGCCAATCACCAATGACCCAGCGGTGAGCACTAGCGCAAATGCTACGGATAGCCTGAACCCATAAATCACCCGCGCCAGTACGTCGCGGCCCTGGTCGTCGGTGCCCAGCCAGTGGCGGCTATCTGGCGGCGCAGGCGAGGGTTGCGTCATCTGCATATCCAGGGTTTGATAGGAGAACGGAATGATCGGCCAGAGCGCCCAGCCGTGGTCGCTGATCTGCTGCTGGATAAACGGGTCCAGGTAATCGGCACGGGTAGGGAGGAAACCTCCGAACTCGGTTTCTGGATAATCCACCAGCAGCGGCACGTACCACTGGCCGTCATACTGCATCACAATAGGTTTGTCGTTGGCGACCAGCTCGGCAAACAGGCTAATGATAAACAGGATGCCAAAGAGCCACAGCGAGATACGTGCACGGCGGTTAGCTTTAAACGCTGCCAGTCGGCGCAAGGTAATAGGCGAGAGGCGTGAGGTAAGAACGTGCATATTAAGACTCCCTCGACGCGAAATCGATACGCGGATCAACCCACACATAGGTTAAGTCCGAGATCAGTTTGAGCAGCAGCCCGATGACGGTATAGAGAAACAGCGTACCGAAGATTACCGGATAGTCACGCTGCATGACCGCTTCAAAGCCCAGCAGGCCCAGCCCATCCAGGGAGAAAATCACCTCGATCAGCAGCGCGCCGGTAAAGAAAATACCGATCATTGCCGAGGGCAGGCCCGCGATAATAATTAGCATGGCATTGCGAAAGACGTGCCCATACAGCACGCGCTGCTCATCGGCGCCTTTGGCTCGGGCAGTGAGTACATACTGCTTATGGATTTCATCCAGAAAGCTATTTTTGGTTAGCATGGTGAGGGTGGCGAAGCTGCCAATGGCCGCCGAGATAACCGGCAGGGTGATGTGCCAGAAGTAGTCTTTCACTTTGCCCCAAGCGGATAGCTCGTCAAAATCCGGCGAGGTCAGCCCGCGTAGCGGGAACCAGTCCAGGTAGGTGCCGCCAGCAAACAGTACTATTAGTAGAATGGCGAACAGAAAACCAGGAATCGCATACCCGACAATGACCAGCCCCGATGTCCATACGTCGAAGCGTGAACCGTGGTGCAGGGCTTTACGAATGCCTAACGGAATGGAAATCACATAGACCAGCAGGGTGGTCCATAAACCGAGGGAGATCGACACCGGCAGCCGCTCGATCATCAGGTCAATCACCGGCCTGTCTCTAAAAAAGCTGGTGCCGAAATCCAAGGTGAGATAGTCCGCCATCATGCCGATGAAGCGTTCATGGGCAGGCTTATCAAAGCCAAACTGCTGCTCCAACTGTTCGATAAAGCGCGGGTCGATACCGCGCGCGCCGCGGGAGTCATCGTTGACCTGTACATCGGCACCGCCCATATCTAGCCGTGTGCTGGCCATGGCGTTAGCGCCTTCAAAACGCGCCAGCATTTGGTCAATCGGCCCACCGGGGGCGGCTTGCACAATCATGAAGTTAAGCAGCATGATCCCGAACAGAGTCGGGATCATTAGTAGCAGTCGGCGTAGGGTATAACGTGCCACAGTGCACTCCACGAAATGATGTAAACAGGCTATTGTTGTGAGCGATTGTGATAAACGAAGGTCAGCCGCAACGACAAACGCTAGCGGCGACGATTACGTCGCTGCAGCGCTGCTTCACGTTCGCTATCTACCCACCAGGCATCTAAATCCATGGCGTAGGCGGGAAATGGTTCTGGGTAACCAAACTTATCCCATACTGCAATGCGTGTCTCGCCGGAGTGGTAGTGGGGGATCACATAAAAGCCCCAGCGCAGCACCCTATCAAGGGCGCGGGTAGCGGTATCCAGTGACTCGCGGTCTTCTGCCCGAATGATCTCTTCCACCAGGGCATCAACGGCGGGGTGGGCCAGTGCCATGCGGTTGCGGCTTTGCGGCGCTTCGGCGGCGGCGCTGGTCCAGTAGTCCCGCTGTTCGTTACCGGGGTTATTGGATTGCGGGAAGTGGCTGATCACTATGTCGTAGTCATAATCCCGTACGCGGTTAAGGTACTGGTTGATATCGACAATGCGTAGGGAAGTCTGGATACCCAAGCGCGCCATGTTCCGCAGCATGGGCTGCACAACGCGCTCTAAGCCTGAGTCGTAAAGCAATACCTCCAGCGAGAGTGGGCGGCCTTCGGCATTAACCAGTACGCCATCATCGACGCGGTAACCCGCTTCACGCAGAAGCTCAAGCGCTAGCCTTAAGCGTTCACGAAGCTCCACCGGATGCTCAATGGGGAGTGGATCAGTGAAAAGTCGCTCTGACTGATGAGATGCCAGCAGCTCATCACGAAACGGTTCGAGCAACGCCAGTTCAGCCTCGGAGGGTTCGCCGATGGCTTCCATTTCCGAGTTTTGGAAGAAGCTCTCCGTGCGAGCGTAGGTGTTATAGAAAATATTGGTGTTTAACCAGGGGAAGTCGAACGTCAGGCTCAAGGCTTCACGCACCCGTGGGTCTTGAAATTTCTCTTCGCGGAGGTTGAAGACAAACGCCTGCATCATCGACGGGTTTACATCAGGAACGGTGATGCGCTTAATCAGGCCATCTTGGTAGGCGGGAAAGTTGTAGCCAATGGCCCAGGTGGCTGCGCGGGCATCAATACGGAAATCTGTTAACCCGGCTTTAAACGCCTCCCAGGCGATATCCCGGTCTCGATAGTATTCGTATACCACGCGGTCGATGTTGTAACGGCCGACGTTGACCGGTAGATCTTTGCCCCAGTAGTTCTCGTTGCGCTGGTACACAATGCGTCGCCCTGGGTCCACTTCGCTTATCCGGTAGGGGCCGGAACCTGGGTGTGCTTCCAGGGTTGGGGCGCTAAAGTCGCGGGGTTCCCAATAGTGGCGGGGAAGAATGGGGAGCTGGGCCACAATCAGCGGCAGCTCCCGAGACTCGGTATCGTTGAACTCGAAGCGTACCTGATGTTCGTTTATAGCGATGACTCGCTCAACGCCCGCATAATAGCTGGCATAGAAGGGGTTACCCTCTTCACGTAGCAAGTCAAAGGAGAATACTACGTCGTAGGCAGTGACCGGCTCGCCATCCTGAAAGCGAGCTTCCTCACGTAGGTCGAACTCAATCCAGCGGCGCTCAGGATCTAGGCGCACGCCTTTCGCTAGTAAGCCATAAAGGCTAAACGGCTCATTGGGGTTGCTGGCCATCAGCGTGTCATAAATTTGAGAAATGCCGGTGGCGGGCGTTCCGCGAATAATAAAAGGATTGGTGGAATCGAAGCTACCGCCTACGGCGGTGTGTGTAATGGAGCCGCCTTTAGGAGCTTGCGGATTAACGTGGGGAAAGTAGGCGAAATCTTCCGGCAATTCCGGGCTATCGTAAAGCGATAGCCCATGCACCGTTTCAACAGCAGTAGTGGTGGTGTCAACGGTCTCATCTGAAGCAGATAGCGACAAACTCAGCAGCAAGCCGCTTATTAGCAAAAGCGTTTTAGTGAACATCACACCACGTGGCATTGGCAACTTCCTGTAGTAACAAAACCTAGGTGAACACCTTGCAAAGCCTTAATTCTAAACTACTGATCTGATGCGTTAGTAGCCAAAGAGTATTAACGACCAGAGAGCGACAGCAGCTGTCCTGGCTGCAGTGCTTCCGGGCGATCTATAGCATTCCACCTGATTAAGTCTTGCTGATCAAGATTATACTGCGCGGCAATGGCGGAAAGATTGTCGCCTCTTTCAACGCGGTGCACGGCAGGCGTGCTGGCTGAGGCCAGCGCAGTATCGTCTGATTGCGAAAGCTGAGCTAATACCTGAGTATCAACTTCTTCAGGCACTAGAAGCGTCTGTGCACTGCGTGGGTCGAGGCTGCCATTCAGCAGGCCAGGATTTAGCTCGGCCAGCGCGGATTGGCTGACATCTAATAGCTGGGAGGCTTGGGCTAAGCTCACCGGCTGTTCCAATTGAACTTTCGCAAACGCGGGGTCTGGATGGATATCCGGCAGGCTGACACCGTACTTCTCGGGATCATTAATAATCGTCGCAATTGCCTTGAGCTTAGGCACGTATTGCATGGTTTCGTGGGGGAGGGAAAGATCCCAGTATTTGCCATCCAACCCTTGGCTCTGTGCTTGGCGCTGAGCCCGGTTCACGGTACCGGCACCAGCATTGTAGGCTGCCAGTGATAGCATCAGGTCCCCTTCGTACCACTGGTCTGCCTGCATCTCTAGATAATCCAGAGCGGCTTCTGTCGAAGTCACTACATCCAAACGGCCATCATAGTTGCCGTTACGCACCAGCCCTAAGGCATCGCCGGTGCCTGGCATAAACTGCCACAGGCCAGCAGCACCTAAGTGACTGCGCGCACTGGGGTCGAACGAGCTTTCAACGAAAGGAATCAGGGCAATTTCGCCGGGCAGACCGCGGTCGCTGACCTGCTGCGCAATCCAGGCAAGCCAAGGGGTGGCGCGCTCGGTAATAGCCGCGATGTTATGCGGGCTGGAGCGGTAGTACTCAATCCACTCATCGACTCTAGCCTGAGCATCGGCAGGCAAGTTTTTTTCCTGCCATTGGAAGCTTGAGCGTAGTGAGCTCCAGGCATCCTGGGGTTCAAGCACAAGGGCTTCCCAGAAGTGGTGATGCAACGCAGTAGGCTGAAAACGATTGGCATTTTTCTGGTTGCCATCGTCCATCGATGCGTCATTAACAGTGGTATAGGTGCGGTTTGTGTCAGTGGCAGAGGCTTGAGAGTTTGCCGCTGCGGCCAGAAAAAGGCCCATTATTACGGTACTGCCAGCGCTTAACAGTAAGCGCTGGCGAATCGTTCGATAGGTCATAGTTTGGTTCGTTTCTATTCGATAGCGTTCTTAAAAACGGTTCTTCCACTCCCGTAGAGTGGTGAACGTGGCGAGGTCATCATCGTTTGCCCCCTGAGAGTCTGCCGCTTGGCGCACGCTATCGGTGCCCACGCGCAGGTAGGGGTTGATTTTCAGCTCGCGTCCTATCGTGCTGGGTAAAGTAGGCCGGTCTAACATCCGTGCCTTCTCACACTCCTGCAGTGCATGCGTAACAGCATCATTATCAGGGTCGGCAGCACGTGCAAACGTCAGGTTCGCCTGCGTGTATTCATGTGCTGCAAAGACCAGGGTATCTTCAGGTAGTTCCGCAAAGCGGTTCAATGAAGTAAACATCTGCTCTGGGGTGCCTTCAAACAAGCGTCCGCAACCGGCGCAAAATAGCGTGTCGCCGCAGAAAAGCAGGCCAGGAATACCCGGCGTAAAGTAGCTAATGTGATCAAGCGTATGGCCAGGAGTGGCCATAACTTCAAACAGGCGCCCCATAATGCGTACTTGGTCCCCTTCGCCCACTCGCTCATCAATTCCTTTGATGCTGGGGTTGTCAGGACCAATCACACGGGGTGAATAGCGCTTGGCTAGCGCATCTAGTCCGCCAGTGTGGTCCTGATGATGATGAGTAATCAGAATGGTATCCAGAGTGAGCGATTCACGCTCGAGGAACTCGATGACAGGCGCGGCTTCACCGGGGTCCACCACGCAAACACTTTGACTGGTATCCTGTCTTAATAGCCAAATATAGTTATCGCTTAGGGCAGGAATCGGTGTCACGCTCAGCATGGGCGAGATCCTTTAAGGTTCAAAATGACGGGCTGTGCGCGCGGAAGCTAGGCGCATAACGACGTTAAAAAGACGTTACTGTGGAGGGAAGCGCTGTTTATGTCAAATTCGCCAAAGGCCACCAGCCTCGCCCAGCGCATGACCAACGCGCAGGCGTACTGGCAAACAGAGGCAGGACGCGCGCTATGGGAAACCCAGCGGGCCTGCCTTGGCCCGGTGGTTGAGGGCCGTAAGGGCAGGCATAGCCTAGAGATGGGTATGGGGCCGGCATTAATGACAATGTCAGCAATCGCTCACCCGATTCGCTGGGCACCCAGCCTTGCGTTGGCAGACAGCGACTCGACGTTGGTATGCCCACCGGATCGTTTGGCGCTCCCCGACTGTTGCCTCGATACCGTTGTCATTCATCACTGGTTAGAACATCTTTCCGATGCGCACTACACGCTGCAAGAGGCCGCGCGCGTTACGGCGGATAATGGCGTGTTGGTACTGTTTGGCTTTAACCCGCTAGGCTTGAACGGGCTGACCCAGCGCTGGCGCAAGCAGCAGGCAGACTTCCCTTGGAGCGGCCATTGGCGCTCTGCGAGCCGGCTCAAGGATTGGCTGGCGTTTGTCGATTTTGAGGTGGAGCGCGTAGACTATTGCTGCTTTCGTGGCCCGATGAGCACCGCCTGCGGAGAGCGCTGGGAGGCGTTAGGGCGTCGGCATAATCTTCCTCTGGGCGAAAGTTATATGATTCAAGCGCAGCGTCGCCAGCGCCATGCACCGGTTCAGCGTGTGAAATTTGGGTTACGCGCGCCTGTGTCGCCCTCATCGTTAGGGGCCACACGCACGGGTGCGCCTATGCGGTATCCGGCAGGTCAACGTCGTCTAAAAAAGGATAGTGAACGTGAGTAAGCAAGCCGCCGAGGGGCTGCCCCGTGTGACGGTATATACCGATGGGGCCTGCCGAGGTAATCCAGGCCCGGGTGGCTGGGGGGTGGTGCTGGAAAGCGGCCCTCATCAGAAAACCTTAAAAGGCTATGAAGCAGATACGACCAATAATCGTATGGAGCTAATGGCTGCCATCATGGCACTGCGAACCCTCAATAAGCCTTGCGAAGTGGCGCTATGGACCGACTCACAATACGTGCGCCAGGGCATTACCCAGTGGATCCATAATTGGATTAAGCGCGGTTGGAAAACGGCGTCCAAGCAGCCCGTGAAAAATGCTGAGCTCTGGAAGACCCTCCACGAAGAAACCCAGCGGCATCAAGTAGAGTGGCACTGGGTAAAAGGGCACAGTGGTCATCCTGGTAATGAGCGTGCAGATGAGTTGGCTAATGAAGCCATCGATGAACACCAGAGGAGAGCGGCATGCGCCAAGTCATCCTAGATACGGAAACCACCGGCATTGACCCCAAAGATGGCCACCGACTGGTAGAGATCGGTGCCGTCGAGATGATTAATCGACGCTTTACCGGGCGCACCTACCACCAGTACATCAACCCAGAGCGCCACATCGACGCGGAAGTGGTCGCGGTACACGGCATTGACGATGCCAAAGTGGCTAATGAACCGGTCTTTGCCGAGATCGCAGATGAGTTCTGGGCGTTTATTGAAGGGGCCGAGCTGGTTATCCATAACGCGCCTTTTGATGTCGGCTTTATTGACCATGAGCTAGGCATGCTCAATAAGCGCCGCCAGGCACCCGCGTTAGGCCCGGTGCGAGATCACTGCCGTATTCTGGATACGCTAGTCATGGCACGGGAGATGCACCCAGGCCAGCGTAATAGCCTGGATGCGCTGTGTAAGCGCTACGACATCGATAATGGTCACCGGGTACTTCACGGTGCACTGTTGGATGCCGAGATTCTTGCTGATGTTTACCTAGCAATGACCGGCGGCCAAACGGCGCTAACGTTAGATGCAGAAAGTGGGGGTGACAAAAAACAGCAAAATCAGGCGAGCGAAGGGCTTTCAATACAGCGCCTCTCGCTAACCCCAGGCCAACTTCGGGTGGTGAGGCCAACTGCTGAAGAGCACGCCGCTCATCAAGCCAAATGCGAAGCGCACCAGTTGCGCTGGTTTCAAGAGCCGCTAGACGGTGCCTCTGCCGATGCTTAAACGTGAAATTCCTCATCATGCCAAAGAGGGGCGGGTCATCCGTGTCTCCCGTAGCCATATTGCGCCAGCGCCGCTCACGGGGGAATTAACGCCGTTACAGCCGTTGCAGCCCTGGAGCGAGCAGATGCAGCCACTATGCTATTGGCACGATGAACCCGTGGCGCTACTGGTAGAGAATAAGCCGGGCGATGACTGGATTGATGGACGTCAGTGGCTAAGTGAGCTACCCGCGTCATGGTTCAGCCTGCTCTCAACGGCCTTGCAGGTAGGCGCCTGGCTTGAGAACCATCGCTTCTGCGGCCGCTGCGGCGAAAAGGCGACCAAGCTTGAAGCAGAGTTCGCGATGCACTGCTATGCCTGCGGTCATCGTAACTATCCGCGTATTTCGCCCTGTATCATTACTTTGGTGACCAGTGGAGAAGCGATGCTGCTAGCCCGTAGCCTGCGTTTTCCACCTGGGCGTTACTCTACTTTGGCAGGGTTTGTTGAGCCTGGGGAGTCGGCGGAAGAGGCCGTGCATCGAGAGATATTTGAAGAGGTGGGCGTGCATGTGGACCAACTGCGTTACCACCATAGTCAGGCGTGGCCTTTTCCGCATTCGCTGATGTTTGGCTTTTTTGCCGAAGCCACCACGCGGCGCATCAGAATTGATGGCGTGGAAATTAGCGACGCCGCGTGGTTTTCGCCGCGGCAGTTACCGTCGCTGCCGCCGCCTTACTCTATTTCGCGAGACTTAATTGAAACCCACCTGGCGCGATGGCGCTAGCAGGGCAGGCTTACTGGCTGGGGAACAAGCTGGTGAGCTTAGTCGCCAGCATTACGTTGCCGGTGGCTTTCAGCTTGCCAGTCATAAAGGCTGTCATGCCGTTAATGTCACCGTTCATAATCCCTTTTAGCGTGTCGGTGCTCATGCTTAGGCTGACCGACGGATCATCGTGTTCGCCTTCGTGTACCCCGAGTGTGCCGTCCTGAATATCCAGATAGTGGCTACCGGCGTCAGAAAAATGAAACTGGAAAACCTCGTTCATACCTTTTGCAGCCTCTGGGTTAAAGCGGGACTGCAACTTTTCAATCGTAGTGGATGACATAGGTAAGTTCCTAAGCGTTAATGGGAAACATCAGGTAATGCCTAAGACGAGACTATTTCAAACATTTGTTTTAATCAAGCCTCGTGTGCAACGTATGTAGAGTATGCGTGCCAGATAGTAAAAAAAGGTAATTGTTTTAAACGTTTAAACACCGTAATAGGAGAGTGACAATGGCTGAATGGCTCGCAGAAATGGGCACATTCTTACTGCAAACAACCCTGGTAATGTTGGCGGCTGGCCTGCTGGTTTTACTGGTGCCGCGTGGTAAAGAGAGCAACGAACATGGCCTAAAACTGCATGTTGAATCTCTGAATGATCAGCGCCGAGCGCGTAACCGGCGGTTACGTGTCACCACAACTGCCCAGGGGGCGCGTAAAAAACTGGTTAAAGCGTTTCGCCACGAAGAGAAAGCTCGGCAAAAGGCGGCCAAGAAAGACAAGAGCGAGGCCCAAAACGCCCAACAAAAAGTATGGGTGCTGGATTTCCATGGCGATATTAAAGCCTCGCAAGCCGAGCAATTCGCCCAAGAGGTATCGGCGGTGATTGAGGTGGCCAGCACTGATAATGAAGTCATTGTGCGTTTGGAATCAGCAGGTGGTCTGGTACACGCCTATGGCTTAGCCGCTGCTCAATTGGACCGGCTGCGAGAGGCGGGGCTCACCACCACGGTATGCATCGACAAAGTGGCCGCCAGCGGTGGATACATGATGGCCTGTACCGCCAGCCACATTAAAGCCGCCCCGTTTGCGGTGATTGGCTCTATTGGCGTGGTCGCCCAGGTGCCCAATATTCATCGCCTTCTCAAACGCAACGATATCGATGTTGAGCTACTTACTGCCGGTAAATATAAGCGCACGTTGACCGTACTTGGGGAAAACACCCAAGAAGGGCGTGAGAAATTTATCGATGACCTAGAAAACACCCACCACCTATTTAAAACTTACGTGGCTAAGCACCGGCCCGACATGGATATTGAAAAACTTGCCACCGGAGAGATTTGGTACGGCAGTGAAGCGTTAGAGCAGAAGCTGGTGGATAGCGTGGGAACCAGCGAGGCCTATTTAGTAGAGCGTATCGCCCAAGCCCAGGTGTATCGTGTGAAGCTAGAGCCGCCGAAAACCATTAGCCGCAAAGTCGGGCTAGCGATATCGGCGGGCGTGGAGCATGCCATGGTGAAGGCTCTGGGCGTGATCGACGCGGCGGGCTGGCAACGTCGTTAGATTCGCTTGAACAGCGAGTGCTAAGTAGCCAAGACTGAGTGCCCAATACTAGGCAGCATAGTGTTGCGCCAGGGTGTTAATAATTGCCTTGGCGCTTTCGCTGCTGAGTGAATAATAGATGGTTTGAGACTCCCGCCGCGTATTGACCAACTGGTCGCGACGCAAAATCGCCAAGTGCTGAGAAAGCGCCGACTGGCTCAATGAAAGCTGCTGATTAATTTGCGTTACCGACAGCTCTTTTTCTGCCAACAAACACAGGATCTGCAGGCGTTTTTCATTCGCCAACGCTTTGAGCAGGTTAGTGCCTGCTTCAATAGCATGACAGTTATGTTCCAGAAGACGTTCAGCGGCGCTAGTAGAAGCAGACATGAGGATCTCCTTGCCTACACTGTAGTGACAGCGTTGTTATAGATTATGTGGCCATCGTCGCGTCGCGAGGATTGGGTTGTTTAATGATCAGTAATTTAGCGGTTTTTGTCCAAATATGGGTTTAACGCTCTATCAATGGTAGTGAAGGCTTTTTTGTCGACAATGTCTGCGTTTGGCTACGGCTTTGGTCGCGTTTTATCCCATAGTATGAGGGTGAAATTGATGGTTACTTTATAAAGTGTCAACAATTCATCTTTGCTTCGAAGATGCTTATCAACCGACACAATAATCACAAGGTCACCATGAGCCTCTATCAGCGCACCTACCAGCACTCTATTGAGCATCCTGAGACTTTCTGGGCCGAGCAGGCCAAAAAGCTGCCTTGGTACACGCCGCCTAGCACCATCCTTACCTATGACGACCAGCAGCACGCTCGCTGGTTTGGCGATGGCGAACTGAATATTTGCTATGCCGCCATTGACTACCACGTTGAGCAAGGGCGCGGTGATCAACCCGCCATTTATTGGGACTCACCGGTTACTCAATCCAAGCAAACCATTAACTACCTTGAGCTACGCGACCGGGTGGCGCGGTTTGCTGGCGGTCTTGCCAAGCTGGGGGTAACCAAAGGCGACCGTGTCATTATTTATATGCCCATGGTGCCTGAGGCATTGATTGCCATGTACGCCTGCGCCCGTTTAGGCGCGGTGCACTCGGTAGTGTTTGGCGGCTTTGCGCCCCACGAGCTGGCAGCTCGCATTGAAGATGCCGAACCGAAAGTAGTGATTGCTGCTTCCTGTGGAGTCGAAGTTGATAAAGTGCTGCCCTATAAGCCCATTGTCGAAAAAGCTATCTCGCTGAGCAGCTTCAAGCCAGATGCTTGCGTGGTATTTCAGCGCGAAGCGCATCGTGCAGAGTTACAACCTGGCGATGTGGACTGGCAAGAACTCGTGGCAGATGCTCCCTTTGTGGATTGCGTACCCGTGAAAGCCACCGACCCGCTGTATGTGCTCTATACCTCCGGCACTACCGGTAAGCCCAAAGGAGTGGTGCGAGACACTGGCGGCTATGCGGTCGCCTTGGCCTATTCGATGGAAGTGATTTACGACCTTAATCCAGGCGATGTGATGTTTACCGCCTCGGATGTGGGTTGGGTCGTGGGGCACTCGTATATTGTTTACGCACCGCTACTGCGTGGCTGTACCACCGTGGTATACGAAGGTAAGCCCGTGAAAACACCAGACGCGGGTGCATTTTGGCGCTTGATTGAAGAGTACAAAGTGAAGAGCTTCTTTACAGCTCCCACAGCGTTCCGGGCGATGAAAAAAGAGGACCCTGACGCCAAGCAGTTGGAAAAGTACGATATCAGCAGCCTGCAGCACTTATATGTTGCTGGTGAGCGCTTAGATCCACCGACTTTTCATTGGTTGGATGACCTGCTCGATGTGCCGGTCATCGACCACTGGTGGCAAACTGAAACCGGCTGGCCGATTGCCGCCAACTTGCCGGGCATTGAAGCAGCGGCCACTAAGGCGGGCTCTGCCACTTACCCGGTGCCCGGCTTCAACGTGCAGATTCTTGACCGCGACGGCGAACAGGCGCCCGCCATGCAACAGGGCAGCGTCGTCATCAAGCAGCCGATGCCGCCGGGGTGTTTGGTGGGTGTATGGCGTGATCCGCAGCGCTTTCACAGTGCCTACATGGCCGCTTACCCTGGCTATTACCTAACCGGCGACGGCGGCTACTTTGATGAGGAGGGCTACCTGTTCATCATGGGGCGCACCGATGATGTGATTAACGTAGCGGGTCATCGCCTTTCTACCGGTGAGATGGAAGAAGTAGTAGGCGCGCATCCGGCAGTGGCGGAATGTGCGGTAATCGGCATTCATGATGAACTAAAAGGGCAGCTACCGGTGGGGCTAGTGATTCCCAAAGATGGCTTTAACGGCGACGAAGCAACCCTGGAAGCAGAACTGATTGAGCGCATGCGTCAACATATCGGCCCCATCGCCTGTTTTAAGCAGGTGCTGGTAGTGAACCGGTTGCCCAAAACCCGCTCGGGCAAGATACTGCGCAAACTGCTGCGCAATATCGCCGATGGAAAATCCTTCGGCATTCCCTCTACCATTGATGACCCCACCAGTTTGGAAGATGTGCATGCAGCGATGCGTGAACGCAACGTGGGTGCTGCCGATCAAGCAACCTCCACCGATAGCTAATAAGCATCTTCTCTGCCACGCTCAAACCACGCACAAAGCCGCCCAACCCCATGAGCGGCTTTGTGCGTTTGCCGTGAGGAACGCGTATAATGCGCGCCCCAGTGGCGCTCAACGCGCTTTTTCGAGGGTTCCCTAACCCCTCTATCAACCAAAAAAAGGCCAATCTGTATGTTTGCTTTAACCGACGCTCAGCATCGCCGTTGTCTCATGGTAATGGTCGCCTTCCATATCGCCATCATTGCTGCCAGTAACTATCTGGTGCAGCTACCGTTTACGCTGTTTGGGTTTCATACCACCTGGGGCGCGTTCAGCTTTCCGTTTATCTTTCTAGCCACCGACTTAACGGTGCGCCTATTTGGTAAAGGGCCAGCCCGCACGATTATCCTACGCGTGATGTTTCCGGCGCTGTTGGTGTCTTACGTGGTGTCAGTGATCTTCCCACGCGGCAGCTTTGCCGGCATTGAGGCACTCGGCGAGTGGAACCTGTTTGTTGCCCGCATTGCAGTTGCCAGCTTCCTTGCTTACGTATTGGGGCAACTGCTCGATGTGCAGGTGTTTGACCGCCTGCGCCAGTGGGCGTGGTGGGTCGCACCTGTGTGCTCGACCATTCTGGGCAATCTTGCCGATACGTTTGCCTTCTTTGCCACCGCCTTCTATAACAGTCCTGACCCCTTTATGGCTCAGCACTGGGTAGAAATTGCTGCCGTTGACTACGCCATTAAGCTGGGCATTAGCCTGCTGTTCTTCCTGCCCCTCTATGGCCTGCTGCTCGCATGGCTAACGCGTCGTTTGGTGGTATGGACAGGGCAGGACGATGCTGCGCCGCGAACCGCTTAACCGATAAGGAAATAGCATGACCGACAATGTCCCCGTGGATCTTTACGCGATTGACCTGCCTGCTGACGCCGACACGGATAGCCAGCCGCTGGTCGTGATTCATGGCTTGCTCGGCAGTGCCGATAATTGGCGCTCGCATTTGAAAGTATGGCAGCGCAAGCGCCGGGTAGTGGCGGTGGACCTGCGTAATCACGGACGCTCCCCACACGCAGAAGGCATGAGCTATAGCGCCATGAGCCAGGATGTGCTGGCAGCGTTAGATAAGCTGGGTATTGAGCAAGCGCATATTTTAGGCCACTCCATGGGCGGCAAGGTAGCCATTACGCTGGCGCGCCAAGCGCCGCAGCGTTGCCTCTCGCTAATGGTGGCCGATATTGCCCCGGTGGCCTATCAGCACGGCCATGACGATGTGTTTGCTGCCCTGGAGCAAGTACGAAAAGGCAAGCCAACCAATCGCCGCGAAGCAGACGCCCTGCTAGCAGAGCACGTCGATTCGCGCCCTACGCGGCTGTTTTTGGCCACCAACCTCGTGCGCGATGAGCAGGGCATTATGGGCGTGCGGGTTGGCCTGGATGAAATCCAACGCGGCTACGAGGCCATTATCGGTGAGCCCGATGGTGATTCCCCGTTTGAAGGCGCGACGCTGGTACTGCGCGGTGCCAATTCCCACTACGTGAGCGACGATATGCTGCCAGCGCTGCGTGAAGTGCTGCCTCGGGCGCGGCTGGTCACCCTCAAAAACGCTGGCCACTGGCTGCATGCCGACCAGCCTGATGCGTTTCAGCAAGCGATCGACGCCTTTATAGCGGCGCAATCGTAATTACGGCGTGCGGGTTAGCGCTCCATCAGTAAGTGGGGGTTCACCGCCAGCCGCGTGACGGGAATTGAATTTTCTGTGACGCCCGCACTCTGCAAGTAGCTTTCAAACGCCGCATAGCGCCGCTCGTCTAGTGCCGCAGGGCTTAACGCAACGCGGCGGAGCAGGTCATCCCACGCCTCTTGATTGATGGGGTTATCCAGTACGGGGTGTGTTGTGACCAGCAGCGTCCAGGCTTCTTCAGGGTGCTCAATCATCCAGTTGCTGGCCTCTTCCAGAGCGATTAGCACCCGCGACCAGGTGGTGGCCTGACGAGCAACGGAGTCGCTATTGGCTAATAGAATCAGCCCATCGTGGCGCGGGATATCGATGTCGCTGTAGCGCACGGTATGAGTGACGATGCCATCGGAGGCGAGCTGCTGGGGTAGCGTATGAAAAAAACCATCCGCCACGGCGTCTACTCTGCTCGAACGTAGTGCATCGGCGGCATCAAAATGGACGCTTTCAGGCGCAACGAAGTCATCGACTTGGCGCACTGAACGGGGCAGAAGTTGTTCCACTAACACATCACGCCCCTCGCGGGTGGAATAACCGTAGTGTAAATCGGCTAGGGCGTCGGCAACCGCTGCGGGTGCTGGCGCTTCACCTGACACGATCACTGCATTTAACGGTGTTTCTATCAGCGTGGCGATGCGTGTAATTGGCGCGCCATCGTGGGCATGTAAATGTAGCAGCGGCTGGCGGGTGAGCGCTAAATCAACTTCTCCGGCCGCCAGCAGCTTAATCGCAATGGATGGGTCGGCTGGGGTTAATAGCTCGATTTCAAGCCCTTGGGCAGCAAACAGGGCCCGCTCTTTCGCCACGATGAGGGCGGCATGCTGGGGGCTTAAGTACCAATCTAGCATCAGCGTTAGCTGTTTCAGTGGCGGCGGATCGAGAGGGGGCGGGGGAATCACCGCCATACTGGGCGCTTCTTCAGGTACTTCAGCTGCGCTGTTATCGCCTGCGGGCCACAGCCCTTCAGGAAGCGCTACATCGCTTTCTAAAGAAAGAGGGGCGTCGAGGTTTCCTGAATCACGCTCTTCGTTTGCGTAAGTTGCTGAAAATGAAAATAATAAAAAAAAGAACAGTGACAGTGCTAGAAATGAACGTTCACGCCAAAAAGCGTTCAACATAACCTCAACTCCCGATGGTAGGACGGCGGAGTTTAGCTGTCAGGCAAAGCATCTGGCTAGTCCCTTGCATAAACCTAGCGAACACGCTCAGTAAATTCAGCAACGATATGCAATAATAGAACGGCATTAATGTAGAGATGGAGAGACATGGACGCAATTTATACGTTCTTCCTAGTGGGTGGTTCCCTAATGGCGCTCAGCATCCTCGCGAGTCGTCTCTCTTCCATGGTGGGCGTACCGATACTGCTGATTTTCTTGGGCCTCGGGATGTTGGCCGGAGAGGAAGGCCTGCTAGGCGTCGAGTTCGATGACTATTCCATGGCCTTTACGATCGGCCATCTAGCGCTCGCCATGATTCTGCTCGATGGTGGGTTGCGCACGCGTCTCAAAACATTCCGAGTCGGGTTTCGTCCTGCGCTCTCTCTGGCGACGTTCGGTGTCTTCATTACCAGCGCCATCGTCGGCGTCATTGCCATGTGGGTATTTGATCTCTCCTTGGTGCAAGGGCTGCTGGTAGGTGCCATCGTCGGGTCTACCGATGCTGCGGCGGTCTTCTCCATGTTAAGCGGACGGGGAGTGAACCTTAACGAACGGGTAGGGGCGACGCTGGAAATCGAATCGGGTACCAACGACCCGATGGCGATCTTTCTAACACTGATGCTGGTAGAGCTGCTGGTCGGTGACATCGGCGCTGTCAGCGAAACGTTGCTGTTCTTCGTTTCTCAGTTTGGTATTGGGTTGGCCGTCGGCATTGGGGGCGGATGGCTTAGCGCTAAACTGCTCCGCTGGCTGGACTTGGCACCTGGTCTTTATGCCATGCTGGCGCTGGCACTTGGCTTTAGCGTGTTCGGGTTGACCAGCGTGCTGGGAGGCAGCGGCTTTTTAGCGATTTATCTAGCGGGCCTGATGATTGGTAATCAGCCAGGCCGCCACCTCAATTTCATCCTGCCCGTACACGATGGTTTGGCCTGGTTGAGCCAAATTGGCTTGTTCTTGGTGCTGGGATTGCTGGTGACGCCCAGCGAGCTTTGGGACGTGGCCCTGCCCGCTGGCTTCGTTGCGTTGGCGTTGATCTTCGTTGCTCGCCCGCTGGCCGTCTTGATTAGCATTAAACCCTTTTTCAAATTCCGTTGGCGCGAAACCCTCTTCATTGCCTGGGTCGGCCTGCGCGGAGCCGTTCCGATCGTGCTCGCCATTTTTCCAGTGATTGGCGGAGTCGAAAACGCGTCGCTCTACTTTAATGTCGCCTTTGCGGTGGTGCTGATGTCGCTGCTGATTCAAGGCGGCTCTCTCACCCTCATGGCCCGCTGGCTGAAAGTAGAAGTACCCGCGGGTACCATGCCCAACCGTCGCGGTCCACTGGGCATCCTGCCGGAAAACGATTTTGAAATGTTCGTCTACACGGTAGAAAACCAGGACTTGGACGATGTGCCTATCCGGCTGCTGCGGTTTCCCTCCGGCGCCTTGATCTCGGCGTTGTTCCGCAACCATGTCATGCTCCACCCCAAAGGCAGCACCCGACTGAAACTGGGGGATGTGGTCTGCGTGATTGGTCGCAGTGAAGACCTGGTGGCCCTGAATCGCCTGTTCAATGGCGATGCCAAGCTCAAGCAAGAGCGCGCCTTCTTTGGCACCTTTACTTTGGACGGCAACGCCCAAATGCAGGATATCGCCCAAGCCTATGGCTTGACACTGAGCCCCGGCGAGCAGGAGATGACCCTGGCCGAGTTCGTCTCTCTGCGGGTAGGCGGCCACCCAGTGGTGGGGGACGACGTGGACTGGCACGGCATTCACTGGGTCGTCAGTGAAATGGAAGGCGGCGACATTACCCGGGTAGGCTTAAGGCTCTACTAATTTATTCAAAAGGCGTTGACTTACAAGGAGAAGCTGTTATTATACGCACCCATAAGCCGGAGGGATGGCAGAGCGGTTGAATGCACCGGTCTTGAAAACCGGCATAGGTTAATAGCCTATCCAGGGTTCGAATCCCTGTCCCTCCGCCATTATTGAAAAAGCCCGTAAAGTCAATGACTTACGGGCTTTGGTTTTTTGTATTCTAACCACTTTTTCTAACCATTTTTTTGAGAGATATTCTCAGGTAGTCATGCTGGATATATTTCCAGTTTTATGGTGAAAAGTCGGTTCCCCTCCTGACCTTCTTTCTAGCCTTTCGTATGCCAGCGGGTCGCTCTTGCTGCACAGCAAGCGGGAAGCTATGAAAGAGATGGAGCGCATAGAGCAGCGAGAGCGCGCCCTAGTGGAGCGCCTTAAAACCGCTTCGCCGTTGTCTTTTGCCGGCGCTATTGAAGCCGCCGAGCGGGGTGTGGCGGGCTTGTTGGCTAAGTAGAGCGCTTGCCTACGCGCTAATCAAGCAGCGATTCGCCAGAGCGAGTGAGCAGCGCTTTTAGGCTGGGGGATTCAAACCGGCGTTGAATGGTAATGGCGTAGAATTCTTCCCATACGCCGGGCAGCGCGCCGTAATCTTTTAGCGTGCCGTTGTGCAGCTCGTCACGTACTACCACGGGGGGCATAACGGCAATGTGCTGCGTGTCCCGCGCCAGTAGGCGCATCATTGCCATGTCGTCGACTTCGGCGGCAATCTTGGGCGTTAGCCGGTAGTGGCTGCACAGCTGGTCGAAGGCGTGGCGAGTGGCGTTTTCAACCCCAGGCAGAATAAACGCGTGGCCGTTTAAGCCTTTGGGAAAAGCAGGGGGCGGCGAGAGGTGGGGTGCTGCAATTAAACTTACCGGCTGGCGCGCTAACCGCTGGGAGCGCCAGGGGTGTTCACTATCGCCACGCACGGGTTGGTTAGAGAGCACCACGTCTAGCTTGTGGGCCGAAAGCCGCCTTAGCAGGTCATCCAGACCACCGCTTTGCAGTATCAAATCTAGGTCGTCTCGGCCCAGCAGCGGCCGTACAAATCCTTCCTGAAAGTTGCGCGATAGCGTGGCCACTGCCCCGACGCGCACCACTTCGCGATGGGCGTGGCCGCCTTCAGCAAACAGCGCGCTCAGCTCTTCGCCTTGGGTGAAGATGATTTCCGCGTAATCAAACGCCATCCTGCCCGCTTCGGAAAGGTGCAGCTGCCGCCCTTCGCGAATAAACAGCGCTTGGCCTAGGCGCTCCTCTAACTGACGAATTTGCTGGGAAAGCGACGACTGTGACACGTGCAGCGCTTCGGCCGTGCGGGTCAGGTGGCCTGATTTCGCCACTTGCCAAAAATAGTAAAGGTGATGGTAGTTGAGCTTCATGGCAGAGGGGCCTCAGGCTGCGTGTTGGCTATTTGTTCTGTTTTAAAGAACGATTCTTTAAAAATAAACTATTTTTTATATGGTGGCGAGCTGGGCATAGTTTGTGGCATACGACTGAAGGGGAAAGGCTATGCCACATTTCATCAACATAACGGTGCTATCACTGCTAGCGCTGTGGTTACTGGTCCCGGTTTCGCTGTTAGTGATGGCGGGCGTCAGCGCACGGGCCAGCACGCCCGCATCGCTGAAGCGCGCTTGGCAAATAGGCCGCTGGTTAACGGCAAGTGCGCTGGTCGCGAGCCTAGCGGTGGGCGGGCTACTGGTGCTGGATGCGCTGGGTGTACCTACCGGCTTGCCCGAAGCCGCTCAGCCGCTGGGCTTGTATCCGGATGGCTTGGCCGTGTGGATGGCGCTACTCATCAGCCTGTTAGGCACGGTGCTGCTGCGTTTTGCAGAGAACTACCTAAAGGGCGACCGTGGCGAGCGTCGGTTTTTGCCCTGGTGTTTGGTGGTGCTGGCAAGCGTGATGCTGCTGGTCTTTACCCATCACTTGGTCGTGATGCTGATTGCCTGGGTGGGAGTGAGTGTGGCGCTGCACCACTTATTAACGCTCTACCCTGAGCGTGTGGAAGCCCAACGGGCGGCATGGCAAAAATTTGTGGTTAGCCGTATAGGCGATGCGGCGCTGATTGTAGCGGTAGTGCTTTTATATGCACGTTTCGGTACCTTTCAGCTACCTGAGCTGTTTGCGGCCGCTGCGGCGTCCTCTAGCGGCTGGCAGGTGGAGGCCGCCTCGGTGGCGCTGGCCATCGCGGCACTGTGCAAATGCGCCCAGGTGCCGATGCATGGCTGGTTGATCAAAGTGATGGAAGCGCCCACGCCGGTCTCCGCGCTGCTGCATGCGGGGGTGATTAACCTGGGGGGCTTTGTGTGGCTGCGTTTGTTCCCGGTGTTTGATGGCCTAACGCTGGGCCACTACCTGCTCATTGCGGTGGGTGGTTTTACCGCACTGGTCGCGGTGATGACGATGCTGACCCAAACCTCCGTCAAGCATGCTCTAGCGTGGTCTACCTGCGCGCAAATGGGCTTTATGCTGTTCGAAATTGGCGTAGGGGCGTACACCTTGGCGCTGGCTCACCTGTTGGCGCACTCGCTTTACAAAGCTCACTCTTTCTTGGCGTCTGGCCGTACCGTGAGGGCCTCGCGCTGTGAGCGCCTGCCGCTTGCACCGCTGCGTCACCGTCTTTCTCTTGCGCTGCCTGCGGCCGCTGTCGCGGCGATGGTACTGATGCTGTGGCCCTCGCTGGTTAGCCATAATCCGCTGCTGGGTGCACTGCTTAGCTTGGCGGTGGGCAGCACGCTGTTGGGCATGCCGGTGGGCACCGCCAAACCCAAGCGTTTAGCGCTGGTAGGAATGGCGCTTGCCCTGGTGCCGTTGTATGCCTTGCTACACAGCGTGCTGGCACCTGCACTGCCCAGCGCCTACACGCCCTTAACACTCACGGCAGGACTTTTAGGGACACTGATGCTGGCAAGCCTAGTGTTGGCCGCTGGAGCCGTCACGCTGTTCCCTCAGGCTGCCTGGGTAGCCCGCTGGCGCGTTCACTTTAGCCAGGGGCTTTACCTGGCACTGCCGTTTCAGCGTGCGGTGGATGCGGTAGCCCCCATTCGTGCCTGGTCGCGTCCTTCATCGCTTGCCCCTGGTTTAAAAGGAGAGTGGTCATGAGTCAGCCTATTGCCGTAGACACATCCTCACACCATTCGTCAGTGCCGTCGCCAGAGCAGTATCGCGATGCGCTAATGCGCGCGACCGACGCCATTGCCCCGGTGTGGCCGCTGGACCAGTGGATTGCGGTGAACCCATGGTGGGGCCTGAAACATCAGCCCATTGAGCAGGTGAGCCACGCGCTCAGCCGCCGGGCCGGGCAGCCAATGACCATGCCTGCCGAGTTTTATCGTAATGCTTGGGAATCGGGCCGGATTACCCCGCAAGACCTGCAGCAGGTGCTGCGCCAAGGCGGCTACGCCTATAGCGAGCAGAGCTTAGTGAGCTACTTGGCAACACCGCCAAAGCCGGTAACGCCGCTACGCAGCGCCTGGGATTCCCTGGCAGGGCATGACGGGTTTGAACCGCTGGCGGAGAGCTGTGCGAGCTACTTCGATCACCATCAACAGCGCTGGGCAAGCCGTTTTGTGCCTTCGCTTTATCACTTCTGGAAAACGTCGGCACAACACGATCTGCGCTGGCCTAAAGCGCAGCGCCAGGCGTTACAAGCTCTGCCAGATGACCCCACAGCAGCGGTTGAGCAAATAGCTGAGGATTGGGCGCTCACCCCAGAAGCGTTTGAAGTACTGGCCCACACCCTGTTGTTACGGATTAACGGCTGGGCTTCCTGGTGCCAAGGCATTGGTTGGCATACCGCCCACCAGCAGGCAGAGGCGGGCATTACCCAGCTGGCTGCCATGGTACTGGCATGGGAGTGGATAGGCGTTGACCAGCTCACCAGCATCCAACAGAGCGAGTGGTTTGCCCAGTGGCAAACCGCCGATGCGGGCATTACTTCTCCGCATGAGGCGCTGTGGTGTTGGCAGCATGCCTATGAGCTGGGCTATCAGCGGGCGCTAGCCATAACGTTAGCCGCGCCGAGTGCCGAGTCTTCCTCCGCTCCCAAGGTACAGGCTGCGTTCTGTATCGATGTACGCTCTGAGCGGTTCCGTCGCCATTTAGAGCAGGCCACCCCTACCGTTGCCACATTAGGCGTCGCGGGGTTCTTCGCTATGCCGGTGGCCGATGCGGCTACAGGGCCTGAGCGTGCCCAGCCCCGCGTGCCGGGGTTGTTAAAACCTGCTTATCGGGTGGGCTCTTTGCAGCCGCAGCAGCGGGGCGTTCAGCGCTATCAAAAAGAGAGCCAGCGCCAAAGCGTGCGCCACGCGAAGTACGCGCCGCTTTCAACCTTCACCCTGGTGGAAACAACCGGCATTGCCTGGGGCTGGAAGCTGATCAAAGACAGCCTGCGTAAACAGGCAACCGTGCCCCAGTGCGAAGCGCCCGCCGGGCTTTTTCACACCTACGACGGCGAGCCAATTGCCCGCCATGAAAAAATAGCGCTGGCGAAAAACCTGCTAACGCTGCTGGGAACCCCCACGGCGTCGCTGCTGGTGCTGGTGGGCCACGACTCCCAAAGCGAAAACAACCCGCATCACGCCGGGCTGACCTGCGGGGCCTGCGGCGGGCAGGGCGGCGGCATGAATGCGCGAGTGGCCGCTGCGCTGCTGAACGACCCGGAAGTACAGCAGGCCGTACAACACGCAGGTATGACGTTGCCCAGCCCTTTTCACGTATTGGCCGCCACCCACTGCACGCTCACCGACCGCGTGCACGTCTATCGGGATGAGCAGATGCCCGAAGCGCTAGAAGACGCGCTGGCCGCATTTGAAAGCGGTGTACACGTGGCGGGTGAGGCTACTCGTCTAGAGCGGGCACCTGACCTGGGGGTGGATGACGCCGACCCTATTGAGCGCCTGAAAACCTTCGCTACGCGCGGTGCCGACTGGTCGCAACCACGACCTGAGTGGGGGTTGGTAAATAACGCCGCGCTTATTTTAGCGCCACGGGCGCGTACCCAAGGGAAAGCGTTGGAAGGGCGCGCGTTCTTGCACGACTACCACCCAGAGCAAGATCCAGAAGGCAAGGTGTTAGAAGGGCTGATGATGGCACCGATGCTGGTGGCCAGTTGGATCAACCTGCAGTACTACGCGTCTACCGTGGTGCCTGGGCTGTACGGCGCGGGCAATAAGCTGCTGCATTCAGTGGTGGGTGGCCATGTGGGTGTTATTGAAGGTAATTCGCCCCAACTGCGCATTGGCCTGCCGGAGCAGTCGCTGCGCGATGGCGAGAAGCTTCATCACGAGCCGCTGCGCTTAACCGTGGTGATCGACGCGCCCAGAGAACGCATCGAAGCGATTATTGAACGCCAGCCGGTAGTGGCCGATTTAATCAACCACCGCTGGCTGTGGCTCACCCGGATGGGGGATAACGGCCTTGAGCGCTATTCGCCAGAAGGCTGGCAGCCGGTTGCCGTTTGAGGGGCGAGCTACTCAGCGCTGAGGCACGATGAGCACGCTGCCTTTAGCGTCTTCTCCAGCGGAGACCAAATAACCTTCAAAACTCTCGCCATTCAGGCCGTAAGTGATGTCTTTGCCGCTAGGGGTATAGCCATAGACCGTTGTGGAAAGTAATAAGGTGGAAAAGGTAAGGGCAGAAAGTGTAGAAATACCCGTTACTGAGAGGGGAGTGGGGATTTTAAAGCGCATTGTAGTGTCCAAGTCGATGTGGGAGTTAAAGCATGCCGAGAGGAGATGCGTAAAAACGTGCGGATTGCGTGGAAGACAAAGACTTGCGTCTGGAACTAGGTAACGGCATGCTTGTCCGTTGATAGTATGACTACTAGGGAGCATAGATACATGGCTTTTAACGATTCGAATATGGCAAGAACGCAAACACACAGTTCGGTGAGTAGTGCGAGCGCCAATAAGGTGTTACGCAACACATACGCGCTGCTGGCAATGACGCTGCTGTTCTCTGCCGTCACCGCGGGTGCCTCAGTGGCGATGGGCATTCAGCAGATGAATATCTTTGTATTCTTCATCGGTGCTTACGGCCTGATGTTCCTGGTTCACAAAACGGCCAACTCTGCGGCTGGTTTGCTGGCAACTTTTGCGTTCACAGGTTTCATGGGTTTCACCCTAGGCCCGATTATTTCTGCGTACCTTACGCTGCCTAATGGCGGTGCGCTGATTATGAATGCGCTGGCTATGACCGGCCTGACGTTTATCGGCCTCTCTGCGGTTGCGTTGACCACGAAGAAAGATTTCAGCTTCCTCAGCAATTTCCTAATGGCAGGTGCCATCGTGTTGATTCTGGCGATGGTTGCAGGCATCTTCTTCAACATTCCTGCGCTGTCGCTGATGGTTTCTGCAGGCTTCGTGCTGTTTGCTTCTGCAGCGATTCTCTATCAAACCAGTGAAATTGTGCACCGTGCTGGCGAGACCAACTACATCCTCGCTACCGTGACGCTGTACGTTTCTATCTACAATCTGTTCGTCAGCCTGCTGTCTATTCTGGGCATCATGAGCAACGATTGATTGGGTAGTAAGAACACGATCACTTGATCGAAGTGATATCAATGACAGACCCTACTCAGTAGGGTCTGTTTTTTTTCGTTGAATTGGCACGAGATGATGCAATGGAGTACGGCTTATTAGTCATGGGTGCCCCCTACACAAGTGCGGCACCTCATTCGGCACTGCGCTTTGCTAAAGCGGTGATTAGCCGAGGCCATCAAGTGGCAGGCGTATTCTTCTATCAAGAAGGGATTCATAACGCCTCCAGCTTAATGACACCTCCACAGGATGAGCTCAACATGTGCGACGCTTGGATAGCGCTGCATTATGAGCATGGAGTGACGCTGGACGTGTGCATTGCGGCGGCGCTGCGCCGTGGCGTAATGAGTGAAGCTGAGGCAAAACGCCATGGGCAAGCGCACTTTAATCTGGATGCGCCATTTGAGTTAACCGGGTTAGGGCAACTGCTGACGCTTCAGCAGCGCTGTGACCGTTTAATCACATTTGCCTAGAGAGAGCGCCCAATGAGTCATGAACACGAACGGCTAGTGATTATTCGCCATGCCCCCTATAGCTCCAATGCCTTGAGAGAAGGGCTAGATGTAGCGCTGGTCGCTGCGGCTTTTGGCCAAACGGTTAGTCTATTGTTTCTTGGCCAGGGAGTGCTGGCGCTTCTCAAAGAGCAGGCAGCCGGTGCGCCAGGACAAAAGGCAACGCTACCGACCATTGATATGCTGGAGATGTATGATATCGACCAGCTGCTAGTACCTCAAAGCGCGCTGGATGCGTTGAACTTGCAAGCAGCCCAACTAGTGGATGGGGCCACGGTGGTGGCCGACGATACCTTACCCGCATTGGTACAGCGTCACTCCTATGTCATGAATTTTTAAACGGGCAGCGACATGTTACATATTCTGAACAAGCCCCCGCACAGCGAAGCGGCCGCGCAGATGCTCTCTATCGTTGCGGAGGGCGATGGTATTTTACTGATTGAAGATGCCGTGCAGGCGTTACTGCATGCTGATTGGCAAGGTTGGGATGCGGCGGCTGATGTGAGCGTGTGTGTGCTAAAAGAGGATGCGGCTTCTCGCGGCTTAAGCGGAGCTGCGCTCAATAGCCAAGCAATCCTGGTGGATATGGAAGGCTTTGTCGGACTGACTGAGCAGCATACTAAGATTCTGTCATGGTACTAAATCAATGAGTGATGAAAATTTATACCGTTATCTTGATGCTAATAAACAAATCAAACTCAACCCTGAGGGCTATTTAGTAGAACAAGGGGACTGGGACGAGGGGGTTGCCGATTTGTTAGCTAAGGATGAAGAGCTAACACTTACAGAGGAGCACTGGGAGCTCATTCGCGTGGTGCGGGATTTTTATGCCCGCTATGAAATGGCACCAGCGATGCGACCGCTAGTCAAAGCCACCAAGCAAGCATTAGGTGAGGAAAAAGGGCGCTCGGTCTATTTAATGAGCCTATTTCCCGGCAGCCCGCCGAAACGTTTGGCTCGTATTGCTGGGTTGCCGAAGCCGACGAACTGCTTGTAATAAGCAACCTTAGCGCTAAACCAGATCCCCTCGGGTACACACCGATAGCACGACAGCATCGTCTTGGCTGGTAGAGACTAGGGCGTGGCCCATGTCACTATCGAAGTAGATGCTGTCGCCCTCGGCCAGTACCAGCGGCGCATAGAATTCTGTATAAAGCATGATGTCGCCGTGCAGCACCATCAAAAACTCTTCGCCATCGTGACGCACCCACTGGTGATACTCTTCGAAACTACGCGCCCGTACGATGGTTTTAAACGGAATCATGCGCTTTTGCGCAAGCTGATGGCCCAGCAGCTCATGCTCGTAGGTGGGAGTAGGGTGCAACTGCCCTTTTCCTTTCCGCGTGAGATCGCGCCTACCCATGGTGTAGCGTTCGCGTTTGGGTGGCGTAAAGAGCTGGGGCAGGTCGATATTGAGACCACTAATCAGTTTCTGCACCACGCTAAACGTCGGCGACACCTGATCGTTCTCGATTTTGGAGAGCGTGGAGCGAGCAATGCCGGTGCGCTGGCTCACATCTTCCAACGTCCACTGATTGGCAAGGCGAATTTGCTTGAGGCGCTCGCCCAGGCGCAACGGCTCGACAAAAGGTTTGCGCCCTGACGCGATGCGCAGCGCTGCGTGCTCTTCAGAAGTGGCGGTCATAACGGTCACGTAGAATGGAGGCCAACATGGTGGCTGCATAGTACCACAGCTCCCTAACCGCGGGTGCGGCTAGGGAACATTGGTGAAGGGCAGGCCCAAGAGCGCTTTCAGGTGTGCTTCGGCACCGCTAGCCAATGACGTGGGGTTGTAGCCACCCTCCAACACAGACACGACTCTGTTATCGGCGTAGAGCGCCGCGATTTCCATAGCCAAGTGTGTTACCCAGTAGAAATCTTCATCCTCTAGGCAGATGTCGCCCATAGGGTCATCTTTATGTGCGTCAAAGCCTGCCGATAGCATCACGAGATCGGGTTTGAACGCGTGCAGTGCGGGCAGCCACTGATGCTCTATCACGCGACGGTACTCCTGGCTTGCCGTGCCTACTTCTAGCGGCGTGTTCACTACGTTCTGCCATTCGCTGCGCAGGTAACGCCACGGGTAGAAGGGGTATTGAAAGCTAGTGCAAATCAGTACTTCGGGGTCATTTTTAAAAATATCGATAGTGCCGTTACATTGATGCACATCAAAATCGAGAATGGCGATGCGCTTAGCGCCGTATTTGGCCTTTGCGTGAGCGGCTCCCACGGCAATATTGTTGTAAAAGCAGAAGCCCATCGCATCCGCAGCTTCTGCATGGTGCCCAGGCGGACGAACGGCGCAAAAAACGTTATCTGCTTGACGCTTGAAAACCTGATCTACACCACGAACGACTGCGCCAGCGGCCACTCGGGCGGCTTTTAGGCTATCTGGGTTCATCATAGTGTCGCTGTCCAGCGTGACAATTCCCTCTTTGGGAAGGCACTTTTCCAGCGCATTTAGGTGGCGAAGGGGGTGTACTCTTGCCAAGGCCTCATCGTAGGCTTCTTTCGCATCGGCTTGCATGGTTTGTTGCAATAGCCCAGAGAGTGATAGGCGCGCACGAATTGCCTCCAGCCGCAGTGGGCTTTCAGGGTGTTCTGGCCCCATGTGGTGCAATGCGCAGTCGGGGTGGGTAAGGTAGGCAGTAATCATGCAAGCGCTCCGATAACAATAAAGCAACCTTAATCGCCACGGGGGCTTGCGCGACAGTGTCAATAAGTCGTACACAGTAGTCATTCACTCCAGGGGAGGCACATTCGTGAGCACACGTTTTTTGCATCATTTTTTCGAACCTCGTTCGGCGGCCGTGTTCGGTGCCTCTGAAAAGCCTGAGTCCTTGGGTGGTTTGGTTTTGGGCAACCTTCAAGAGGGTGGTTTTAGAGGTAAGCTCTGGGCCGTGAACCTCAAGGGCTACGAGACGGTGTTTGGCGTTGACTGTGTGCGTACGGTTGATGAGCTGCCGGAAGTGCCAGACCTTGCAGTAGTGTGTTCGCCTATTGAAGGCGTCCCCAAACTGATTAAAAAGCTCGGAAAGTTTGGCGTAAAAGCCGCTTTGGTGCTCTCTGGTGGAGCCTACCTTGACCGTGATGAGGACAATAAAGGCTCTATTCGCCAACGCATGCTGCAAGCTGCCCGGGAGTCAGGCATTCGTGTGCTTGGTCCGGAGTGTATGGGGCTGATTGTGCCCGGCAAAAAGCTCAATGCCTCCTACGCCAGCCAGCCGGTTAAAGCCGGCAGGGTCGCCTACCTAGGCCAGTCAGGGATGCTGGCCAACGCGATGATCGACTGGGCAGCGGGCCGCGATGTGGGCTTTTCCCATTTGATTACCGTGGGGGACAGCGTTGATGTGCTGTTGCCTGATTTGATCGACTATGTGAACCAGTTTTCCCCTGCTCAGGCCATCTTATTGCATCTGGAGCGGGTAACGGATGCCCAGCACTTTATGACCTCCGTACGGGATGCTTCCCGTAACCGTTTGGTGGTGGCGATCAAAAGTGGCCGCACGCCGCAGTCGGATATTTCCAGCATGCCCCCTACACCGGGAATCGCCAATCGCGACGTAGTGTTCGATGCTGCTTTCGCCCGTGCGGGCGTGGTTCGGGTAAACGATTCGGATGAAATGCTCGATGCGCTGGAAACGCTATCACGCATGAAGCCACTACACGGCGACCGTTTGGCGATTGTTTCCAACGGGCTTGGGCCTGCCATGCTGGCCATCGATAAGCTGATTAGCGCGGGTGGCAAGCTCGCTGAGTTCAGCTCAGACACCCAGGCGGCGCTGCATAAAAGCCAAGTGGATATGAGTAAGCCGGGTGAAAACCCTGTGGACTTAGGCGGTAACGCGACGCCAGAGCGCTTTGTGGAGGCGCTGCAAATCGTCACCGCTGACCCTAATGTGGATGCCGTGCTGGTAGTGCATGCCCCCACGAGGTTAGCGCCTTCCCAGGTCACCGCTCAGGCGCTGATCGATCAGCGTAAAACCTTTAAGCGTAATTTACTCACTAGCTGGATGGGCTTGAAAGAAGCGCTAAATGCTCGCCATGTCTGCAACCTGGCAGGGATTCCTACCTATACCTCGCCTGAAAAGGCAGTGAAGGCGTTTATGCACATGGTGGATTACCAGCGTGTGCAGGCGCTGCTGCATGAAATCCCCCCCAGCCTGCCGTTTTCTACCAGCCCGGAAATACGTGCAGAATGCCGGGCACTGATCAAGCAGGCAAAAGAGCAGGGCAGGCAGACACTCACCCACTCTGAAACCGCGCAAGTGTTGGAGGCTTACGGCATTCCTACCGCCACCAGCGCCTATGTGCACTCGCCAGAAGAGGCTTTGGTGGTCGCCGAGCGCTTTCCGGGGCCCAAGGCGCTGAAAGTGGTTCATGAGGGTAACTGCCGGCCTTATCGCTATCGCAAGCACCCGCATAAAATTTCCGCTGGGCTGCTGCAAGACTTGGAAACGCCGGAGCAAGTCGCTGAGGGCGTGCGGCGGTTAGGCGATAAAGTACAAGAGAAATTTCCCGAACACGCCATTCGTGAGTACTGCTTACAGCCCATGCAGCGTGGCAAACACTCTATGCAAATTTGTGCAGGCATCACGCGGGACCCCGTGTTTGGGCCGCTGATCGTCTTCGGTATTGGCGGTTACAAGGTTAACGTACTTGCCGACCGCCAAGTGGCGCTGCCGCCGCTCAATATGAGCCTCGCCTCAGATGTAGTGGGCCGCACTCATGCGGCGTCATTGATTCGTGAGCACTCTGCCGACCCCGAGCGAGATATTCAGCACCTTTGCCAACTGCTGGTTAAGCTGTCACAAATGGCCTCTGACCTGACGGATCTGCGTGGTTTGGAGCTCAACCCGCTGCTGCTAAACCGTGACGGCATGCTGGCAGTCGATTTTGCGATGGATTTGGGGCACCCCGCACGCTTTGCGATCATGCCTTACCCGGAAGAGCTCAGAGAGTGGGTCACACTCAATAACGGCTGGCAGGTGGAGGTGCGGCCTATTCGCGCCGAGGATGCTCCGCTCATTACTACCTTCCACCGCCAGCTATCGGAAGAGAGCATTCGTTTTCGCTACTTCCACAACAAGTCGAACCTTACCCAGCGGGACCTCTCCATCCTGTCGCATATCAACTATGACCGGCAAATGGCATTTATTGCCGAGCATCAGCACGATGATGGCAGTAAGGAGATGCTGGGAGTGGTGAGGGTTTGGAATGATCCAGACAATATCCGCACTGAGTTCTCTATTATCATTCGGGATGATCTTCAGGGGCTGGGCATTGGCAGCCTGCTGATGAAGAAGATGATCGACTACTGCACCAGCATCGGCACGCTCGAAATGATCGGCAAGATCATGGTGGATAACCACCCGATGCGGGCACTGATGAAGCACCTTGGCTTCCGCTGTCGGTACAACATGGAAGAGCAGGTGATTGATGCAGTGTTACGGCTAAACGAACCCGACAGCGAGTGGCAACGGCACCGCTTGGAGAGCCTGCCGGATTAAGCCTAAGCCACGCTCAAACAAATGGCCTGCTGGAATACCGGCAGGCCATTTGTTGAATGACATGTCGCGCTAGATGATTAGGGCGCTAAACGGAACCGGCTCCACTCACCGCCATCACGGCGCTCATAGCGCAGGCGGTCGTGCAAACGACTGGGTTGCCCTTGCCAAAACTCGATCATTTCAGGATTTACTCGGTAGCCGCCCCAATGGATAGGGCGCGGAATATCCTGGCCTTCGTAAGCCTGTTCAAAGCGCTTTTGACGCTCCTCAATCCAGTTGCGATCTGGAATGACCACGCTTTGGGTCGCGATCCAAGCCCCTAACTGGCTGCCGCGCGGGCGGCTGGCAAAATACTCGTCTGACTCTTCTGCAGACACTTGCTCCACTGGGCCTTCGATGCGTACTTGGCGTGATAAGGAGGGCCACCAGAACGTCAAGGCAGCATAAGGCACGTTGTTTAACTCGCTACCTTTATAGCTATGGTAGTTGGTGAAAAACACCATGCCCTGCTCATCGAATCCCTTAAGCAGCACAACGCGTGCATGAGGACGACCCTGGCTGTCCACCGTGGCGAGGGTCATGGCATTGCCATCCTTGCCTTCGCTTTCCAGCGCTAAGCTGAACCACTCATCAAACATGACAAACGGGTTATCTGGGGTTTGCGCTTCTTCTAAACGCCCACCCTCATAGTCACGCCTGACGTCGGCAATTTTTCGTGTCATCGGTGAAGCTCCCTTGCAGTGATAAGTTGCATTATTGTCATGTTCGCTGGTCTACCGATAAAGCTCAAGTGTTGTTCAGTTTGTGGTTGCAAACGATAAGAGCAGTAGCAAAGAGTTAGCAGGCGCGCTGAATCGTTCTATGAGAAAACAGCAATAAATGAGAAACTCTACCAGTATGACGTTAGAGGATAGCTTGATGCAGAGTTGCACGACACGCATAGCCGTATGGGATAAGTTAATTCGTTTGTTTCACTGGTCCCTGTTGGCGGCGGTGGTGATTTCGTTTTACACCACCAAAACCACGGGGCAGCCGTTTTTATTTCCTATCGAAGTGCATGCTCAATCAGGCTACATCATTATTGGCCTGTTGGTATTTCGTTTTATTTGGGGGTTGGTAGGCTCGCCCTACGCTCGGTTTAGCACTTTTTTATACGGCCCGAAGAAGACAGCCGAGTACGCCAAAGCGCTGATGACACGGCGTGCACCGCACTATGCAAGCCATAACCCGGTAGGCGGGTGGATGGTGGTGCTACTACTAGTGTCACTGGGTTTTCAAGCGCTCAGCGGACTATTTCTGAGCGACGATATTTTCTTTCAGGCGCCGCTTTATGGGCTTTTGGGCCCTGCAGTAGGTGATGTTCTAGCCCGGCTGCATTCGTTGAATAGCGACCTGTTGCTGATATTGATTGGTTTACATCTGGTGGGTTTGGTTTGGCATACCCTGCAGGGCGAACGCTTAGTGCCCGCTATGCTGACGGGTGTGAAGCATTTTTCAAACGTGCCAGCCGATGAAAAGCCTGCCGCTTACCGGGCACAAAAGCGCTATGCGATTGGCGCGTTGCTGGTAGCAGCAGGCGTGAGTGGCTGGCTCTGGTTTTATTAGCCGTTAAGGCGCTGCTGGCGGCTACGAAAGCGCGCATAGCCCATGCAGCCCGCAAACAGCGCCAGGGCGACTAAGGCCTCCAGAACGCCACGCATACCTTGCCCCGGTAGCGTGGCTAACATAACGCCTTGGGTGAAGTAGAGCAGGCTGACGAACGCAAGCCAAGCGTGCCCACGAGCTCTCTGGCCAATAATAGACGGCAAGAACAGCACCAGTGGAAGCACAAACGCCACGACTGGCCGCCAGTTAAACGTATCGCCCTGTACAAAGAAGCCACGATAAATCACCAGTAGTAGTAGCAGCACAAAGCTGATGATCACTAACTGTCGAGCTTGTCGAGTTAATTTATCGAGCCCGTGTTTCTCCTCAAGCCCCTCTAACCACTGCCTCATGGTGTTTCCTCCAGGCGCATCTTGTGCATTGCCAGCGCTAGTTTCGCGAGCCGTTTACCTTGTGCCTTGCACAGAGCCCGTTCGTGCTCGTCTACCGGGCGATCACTGCGCGCCCCTGCCACATGGCTAGCCCCGTAAGGCGTGCCGCCGTGCTGAGTGTTCAGCAGCTCGGTTTCACTGTAGGGAATGCCCGCATACACCATGCCGTGATGGAGTAGCGGTACCAGCATCGTCAATAGCGTGCTTTCTTGGCCGCCATGCAAGCTGGACGTGGAGGTGAAGGCGCTGGCGGGTTTATCAATTAACGCACCGTTCATCCAGAGGCTACTGGTGGTGTCGAGAAAATACTTTAACGGTGCTGCCATATTGCCAAACCGCGTCGGACTACCTAACGCTAGCGCGCTGCAGTGGCGCAAGTCATCCAGGTCTGCATAAACAGCCCCTTCCTCTGGGATCTCTGGATCCACCGCTTCACAGGTTGGCGACACAGCTGGCACGGTGCGCAAGCGCGCCTCAATACCAGGGATGCTTTCAACGCCCGCAGCTAGTTGGCGTGCCATGTCTGCAGTGGCTCCTGAACGGGAGTAATACAGAATTAATACGTACGGCGTGGCTTCACTCATGGCGTGTCCTAAACAGTAGAGGGGGCGACCGTCGGTGGGACTCTACGGCCACAAAAAACTAGTCGTATGTTACCAGAGCTATCCGGTGGGCAGGAGGGTGGATGTCGAGTTCACTTACCATGGGGAGTCGCACGTATACCCAGGCAGTACTACCATCCGCGAGTGTCTGTTCAACGCGTTCATAGCGAATGCCCAGCCGCTCGTAGCGGTCCAGCCGCTGCAAGGCCTCGGGCGAAACGGTCAGCAGTAGGCCATCGACATGACTGTCTGCGTTGCGGGAAAGATCCAGCCCTTGGCGTTCAAATCCGTCTAGGCGCGCAGGCTTAGGCGAGCCTGAGGTGCCCATCACCACCCATCGAATGGGCAAGTAACGTAGCGTGCCATAAACAAAGACCTGGTGCGTGCGCTGTTCGATGTCCGGCAGCTCTTCCGGGCGTTCGTAGAACCATGGGCTAAGCATGGTCAACCATAGCCAAGTGGCCACTCCCATTAGGCAGAGTAGCGAGACTACCACTAACTGCTTTAACCAAATCATGCTGATGTCCTAGGCAACGAATGGCTATCTAGGGTGAAGAACTGACCGCCGTAAGACAAGTCTTAAGCAGTGTCGGTGATTTTGCTACGATAAGCATCGTCGCTTAGGCATTAGACTAAGCATCGGACCCTATCGGAGGAGCCTGTTATGAGCCAGTCACTTCGTGATGAGATGGATTTCCGCGCACTCGTTGGCGATGTGAAGCCACTTCCCCAGCGTAACCGTGCAGACACAGGCCCCCAACGTCAGCGGCCCTCAGAAGCCCAGCTGGCCAGACGTGAAAGCGCTGCAGAGCGCTTAGATGAGCGTAATTTTTTATCGGACGACTTTGTTGATCTGCTGCCCCCGTTTGATCCTATTGAGTTTCGCCGAGAGGGCATTCAACAAGGGGTCGTCGATAAATTAAAGCACGGTGGCTACAGTGTGCAGGCGCAACTACACATGCTACGGCGCCCGCTGGCAGAGTGCCGGCGAATGCTGTTTCCCTTCATCCAAGAGGCCTATGCGCACGACCTGCGCTCGGTATTAGTCGTTCACGGCCGTGGGCGGGAGCTGGATAGCCCGGCCAACGTACTGCGCTCTTATATTGCCAAGTGGCTCACTCAGTTTGATGAGGTGCAAGCCTATGTATCGGCTCAGCCCTCCGAAGGGGGATTAGGCGCAACCTGGGTGATGCTGCGTAAAAGTGATCGCGCCAAAGCCAATAATCGCGAGCGCCAGCAGAAACGGCGTGGTTAAACGCAAAAACGCCGACAAGGGCTGGCCCCCTGTCGGCGTTTGTAGTGCAGTAGAGCGGTTTAATGGCTAGCCGTTAAACGCTTTTCAAATAGCGCTTGGCGCTCTTCAACGTCGGTTTGGTAACGTACGCTAAAGGCGTTCAGAGCGCGAAGGGCATCCTCTGGATGCTGGTCATCACGCAGTGCCATGGTGGAGAAACCACAGCGGCGCATGTAATCCAACTGATCCACCAGCACATCGCCAACCGCACGAATTTCGCCTGTATAGCCATAACGCTCGCGCAGCAGGCGAGCGATGGTGTAGCCGCGACCATCGGTGAATGCAGGAAAGTCTACGGCAATGGCAGAAGCGCCTTTCAACGTGCTGCCAAGCTCGGTAGTGAGTTCAGTGTCACTCGTGAGCAGAGGGGCGAGTTCGTTGTCGTCCTGGTTCGCCTGCCATAGCGCCAGTGGAACAAACGCAGGGCGCTGCTCGGGTAGCGCCTCGGCATCGTATGAGACACACCAGGCATTTTCAGCGGCCAGCTCACCGTTTTCAATTAAATGATCTACATGAACCGGGGGTTGTTCAACCACTTCGGTTTGGGTGTCATTGCTGGGCATAAACACGCTCCTTAAAGGGTTTTAGGCCAATGCGGCGATAAGTATCCAAGAAACGCTCATCTTCGTGACGCTCGGCCACGTAGACTTCCAGCACTTTCTCAACCACGCCCGGCACGTCTTCACGGAAGAAAGAGGGGCCCAAGATTTTACCCAGTGAGGCATCATCGGTGGAGTTACCGCCAATCGAGATTTGGTAGTACTCTTCGCCTTTCTTATCGACCCCCAAAATACCAATGTGGCCGACGTGGTGGTGACCACAGGCGTTCATGCAGCCTGAAATGTTCAGGTCCAGCGGGCCAAGGTCGTAAAGGAAGTCTAAGTCTTCAAACCGCTCTTGAAGCGCCTGGGCAATTGGAATAGAGACCGCATTGGCAAGGGCGCAGTAGTCGCCACCGGGGCAGCAGATAATGTCGTTCAGCGTGCCAACCGTGGGGTTGGCCATGCCGAGCGCGTCCAGCTCTTTCCACAGCGCTTCTAGCTCGTCAACCGGCACATCTGATAGCACCAAGTTCTGCTCGTGAGTAACACGCACTTCACCAAAGCTGTAGCGGTCAGCCAAATCAGCAACGGCTTCCATCTGGTCAGCGGTGACATCCCCCGGTGCGTGCTCACGGCGCTTCAGCGACAGCGTGACGGCTTTGTAGCCCGGCACTTTGTGGTCGGTCACGTTATTGGTCACAAAGCGCGCAAAGCTGCGGTTTTCACTGCGTAGCTTGTCGAAATCTTCCGTGGCGCTCGCTGCTACCGGGCGACGCTCGGGTTCAGGGAAGTGCACCTTGGCTGCCTCGACCGCTGCTTGGTTAAGGGTCTGCGGGCCATCTTTCAGGTAGGCCCACTCTTCATCAACCCGGCGGCGGAATTCTTCAATGCCTAGCGCTTTCACCAATATCTTAATGCGCGCCTTGAACTTGTTGTCCCGGCGGCCGAACTGGTTGTAAACCCGTACGCAGGCTTCAAGATACGTCAGCAGGTGCTGCCAGGGCAGGTCTTCGCGCACCACATCGCCAATCATGGGCGTGCGGCCCAGACCACCACCGGCCAGCACTTTAATGCGCAGCTCGCCGTCATCGTTGCGCCACAGGCGCAGGCCAATATCGTGCACTTGAATAGCCGCGCGATCTTGGGCAGCACCGCTCACGGCAATTTTGAATTTGCGTGGCAGATAGGCGAATTCCGGATGCAGGGTAGACCACTGACGAATAAGCTCGCACCAGGGGCGTGGGTCTTCCACTTCATCGTTGGCAATACCAGCAAACTGGTCGCTAGTGGTGTTACGAATACAGTTGCCGCTGGTTTGAATAGCGTGCATCTGTACTTTGGCCAGCTCAGCTAAGATATCTGGCACGTCTTCCAGCGCAGGCCAGTTGAGCTGCAGGTTTTGGCGCGTCGTAAAATGACCGTAGCCGCGGTCGTAGCGGCGGGTGATATCGGCCAGTGCACGCAGTTGGGCGCCTGCTAGCATCCCGTATGGGATGGCAATGCGCAGCATCGGCGCGTGCTTTTGAATATACAGGCCGTTTTGCAGCCGTAGCGGGCGAAACTCTTCTTCTCCCAAACGTCCAGCTTGGTAGCGTTCCATCTGATCGCGGAACTGAGCTACGCGCTCGTCAACCAGCGTTTGGTCGTGAATATCATAACGGTACATGGGGCACGATCCTGCTAAAAGCGAAATGGTCACGTCGAGACGGACGGTAATGTACCGTCACCTTAACGCGGGCGTCATATTCTACAAAAGAATATATAATTATCTTTTTATCGTTAAATGCTATTTAGAAGCGTCAATTTTAAAGCCGTGGGCTAGCCAGCGGCGTCGCTGCCATACCCACAAAAAGCTGCTGGAGTTGAGTAGCCGGTAAAAGAGCTGCGTCAACCATACACCTACAAGGCCATAGCCAAGCCAAATGCCCACCCACCAGGCCAGCGGCAAAAAGAGTAGCCACTGCATGCCCAGCGTCAGCAGCATGGCGGTACGCTGGGCACCTGCGCCCATCAATGCCTGCGCCAGCACCAGTGCGGCAGCATCAAGCACAATCATCAAGCCGGTGATTTGCAGCGGCAGTCTCCCCAACTGCACCAGCGACTCATCGGTAAAGAAGATGCTTAAAATGGGCTCGGGCATAACAAGCATGGGTAACGCTAAAACAGTCAGCAGCATACCGGCAACACTTAACGCGTCAATGCCCCAGCGGTGGGCGGCCTGCTGATCGTCACGGCCTAGGGCCTCGCCTACAAGGCTCATGGCGGCCACGCCAACGCCGACCCCTGGCAAAATCAGTAAGAGAGATAAATTCACCAGCACATGGCCCACGGCCACGCTGGATGTACCCAACTGGCCCAGCAGCCAAAACAGCACCATGTAGCCTGCGGCAAACCATAACTGCTGTAACGAGTGGGGAAGCGCGAGCTTCAGAGTAACCTTCACGCCATGCCATGAAGGTAAGAGGCGAGTAAGCGGGGGGCTTTGCCGCCACGTAATGACAGCCCAGATGAATAACCCGAGCAGAAGCGACAGAGTGGTGCCGATAGCGGCGCCGTTCACACCTAATGCTGGTAACCCCCCAATACCGTAAATCAGCGCCGCGCTGAGGGCGACGTTCACAACATGCACGAACACGATAATACGCAGATAAAGGTGCGTTTGTTGCAATCCATTCCAGTAGCCGCGCAGGCAAAGAGTCAGTGCAATCACCGTGAGCGCTACAACGCGCCAGCGGAAGTACTCAAGGGCGATCTGAGTCACTGCATCCGAAGGTGCCATTAGTTGAATGAGGGCGGGCGTTTGCCACCAAGCAAGGCAAGAGAGCGGCAGGCCAATGGCTAAGCTAATCATTAAGCCAGCTCGAAGCGGCTGGGCAGTGCAGGCTTTTTCAGCACCTGAAGCATGGGCGGTTTGCGACTGCACGCTGGAGGAGAGCCCGAAAACCAGTGCCGTCATCATAAACATGGCATAGCCGCCGATACCGACCCCCGCCAGTGCTTCCTGGCCTAAGTGACTTACCAGAGCAGCATCAATAAGGTTGAGCACGCTCTGGGAGAGCATGCCCAACATAATGGGGAAGGCCAAGCGCATGACCTTTCCCTGACGACGAACCACCGGCGACATACGCTAGACTGGTTTAGCTAGGGTCGTAAGAGAGTATCGGCGATAGCCAGCGCTCCATCTCCTCCAGCGGCATCTGCTTACGCTCAGCCAGCGCTTCGACTTGGTCGCGAGTAATTTTGCCGGTAGAGAAGTACTTCGACTGGGGGTGCGCAAAGTACCAGCCCGACACGGCGGCCGCTGGCCACATGGCAAAGTTTTCCGTGAGCGTCAGGCCAGTATTCTCCGTGGCGTTTAACAGGCGGAACAACGTCGCTTTTTCAGTATGGTCAGGGCACGCAGGATAGCCGGGGGCAGGGCGAATACCCTGATATTTCTCGGCAATCAGCGCATCGTTATCCAGCGCCTCTTCGGGCACGTAGCCCCAAAACTCTTTACGCACCCGCTCGTGCATGCGCTCGGCAAAGGCTTCGGCTAGCCGATCGGTCAGCGCCTGTACCATGATGGCGTTGTAATCGTCACCGGCGGCCTCGTAGGCCTTGGAGAGTTCATCCACGCCATGCCCGGTGGTCACCGCAAAGCCCCCAATCCAGTCCGCTTTGCCGCTCTCTTTAGGAGCAATAAAGTCGGCTAGGCTGTAGCAGATGCCATCTCGACCTTTAGTGGTTTGCTGGCGAATATGGTGTAAGCGCTCGACTACCTCGGTGCGGCTTTCGTCAGCGTAAACTTCGATGACATCGTCATCCACGCTGTTAGCGGGCCATAAACCAATCACGCCGCGCGCTTGCACGCGCTTTTCATCAATCAGTTTGCGTAGCATCACTTGGGCGTCGGCAAATAGGTTCTGTGCGGCTTCACCTACCACTTCGTCATTGAGGATTTTTGGATACTTCCCGGTGAGCTGCCAGCTCATAAAGAAAGGCGTCCAGTCAATGCGTTCTACCAGCTCTTCAAGGTCATAATCGTCAAACGTCATCAGGCCAAGTGTGTTCGGCTTCGTCGGCGTGTGGCTATTCCAGTCGGTGCGAAAGCGCCGTTTACGTGCCTGGGTGTAATCCAGGTCGGCGGCTTTCGGGCGGCGCTTGGCGTTACGCTCGCGTACTTTTTCGTACTCTTCGCGAATCTCGGCCACGTAAGCAGATTTCAAATTGGGGGCCAGCAACTTACCGGCCACGCCTACCGCGCGGGAAGCATCCGTCACGTAAATAACGGGGTGCTCGTACTGCGGTTCGATTTTAACTGCCGTGTGCGCTTTTGAGGTGGTGGCACCGCCAATCAGCAGCGGCAGATTCATACCGCGGCGCTGCATCTCTTTGGCCACGTGCACCATCTCATCCAGCGACGGGGTGATCAGCCCGGAAAGGCCGATGATGTCGGCTTTGTGTTCAATGGCTGCCTGGAGGATTTTTTCGGTGGGCACCATCACGCCAAGGTCAATCACTTCGTAGTTATTACACTGCAGCACGACACCGACGATATTTTTACCGATGTCGTGTACATCACCCTTGACGGTAGCCATGACAATTTTGCCTTTGGCCTGGGTGTCTTCGCTCTTTTCCGCTTCGATATAGGGAATCAGGTAGGCCACGGCCTGTTTCATAACGCGAGCCGACTTGACCACCTGGGGCAGAAACATTTTGCCAGCGCCAAACAGGTCGCCCACCACGTTCATGCCGTCCATCAGCGGGCCTTCGATCACCTCGATGGGGCGGGCTGCCTGGGCACGTGCTTCTTCCGTATCCTCTTCGATGTAGGCGGTGATGCCTTTGACCAGTGCGTGCTCAATCCGCTTGTTAACCGGCCAGTTGCGCCACTCCAGATCCTCCTTCTTGGCGGCACCGCTGCCATCGCCTTTATACTTGTCGGCAATATCGAGAAGGCGTTCGGTGCCATCGCTGCGGCGGTTGAGCACGACGTCTTCTACCGCTTCACGCAGCTCGGCGGGCAGGTCGTCGTAGACCGCGAGCTGGCCCGCATTGACGATACCCATGGTGAGTCCGGCACGAATGGCGTGGTAGAGGAACACCGAATGGATCGCTTCGCGAACAGGGTTGTTACCCCGGAACGAGAACGACACGTTGGAAACACCGCCGGAAATCATGGCATGGGGCAGGTGCTCACGAATCCACTGGGTGGCTTCGATAAAATCGACGGCGTAGTTGTTGTGCTCTTCAATACCCGTGGCAATGGCAAAGATGTTGGGATCGAAAATGATGTCTTCCGGCGGGAAGCCTATCTCGTCGACGAGCAGCCGGTAGGCGCGCTCGCAGATCTCGGTCTTGCGCGCAAACGTATCGGCCTGGCCCTCTTCGTCGAACGCCATGACGACAATGGCGGCGCCAAAACGACGGCACTTGGTGGCCTGTTCGCGGAAGGCGGCTTCCCCCTCCTTGAGCGAGATCGAGTTGACCACTGCCTTGCCCTGAACGCACTTCAGGCCCGCTTCGATGATGTCCCACTTTGAGGAGTCGATCATGATAGGCACGCGGGCAATGTCCGGCTCGCCTGCAATCAGATTTAGGAAGCGCACCATGGCTTCCTTCGACTCCAACATGCCCTCATCCATGTTGATGTCGATAATTTGCGCGCCGTTCTCAACCTGCTCTAGGGCCACTTCCAGCGCCGTGGTGAAATCTTCTTCAACGATCAAGCGCTTAAAACGTGCCGACCCAGTCACGTTGGTACGTTCACCAACGTTAACAAACAGGGAGTCGGCTTCGATATTAAACGGCTCAAGACCTGACAGGCGGCACGCTTTGCTGCGCTCGGGTATTTTGCGGGGCGCCATAGAGCGCACGGCATCGGCAATGGCACGGATATGTTCAGGCGTTGACCCGCAGCAGCCACCAATAATGTTGACTAAACCACTCTGGGCAAACTCGCTGACGATGGCGGCCATCTCTTCAGGCGTTTGGTCGTACTCACCAAACTCATTAGGCAAGCCCGCATTGGGGTGAGCAGACACAAACGTATCGGCTTTGGTGGAGAGCTCTTCTAAATAGGGGCGGAGTTCTTCAGCACCCAGCGCGCAGTTCAAGCCCACGGAGAGCGGGTTGGCATGACGCACGGAGTTCCAGAAGGCTTCTGTGGTTTGCCCGGAAAGCGTGCGCCCGGAGGCATCGGTAATCGTGCCGGAGATCATCACCGGCAGGCGGCGGCCAAGATCCTCAAACAGCTCTTCAAGCGCATAGATAGCGGCTTTAGCGTTAAGCGTATCAAAGATCGTTTCGATCATGATCAGGTCAGCGCCGCCTTCGATCAGGGCACTGGCCGCTTCGTAGTAGTTTTCGCGCAGCGCATCAAACGTCACGTTACGTTTTGCAGGGTCGTTAACGTCTGGAGAGAGTGATGCCGTGCGTGACGTTGGGCCTAGCACCCCGGCCACGTAACGTGGAATATCGGTCTCGGCGGCAACCGCATCGCACACTTCGCGTGCCAAGCGTGCCGATTCGCGGTTAAGCTCGGGCACCAGGTCTTCCATGCCGTAATCGGCCTGGGATAACCGGGTGCTGTTAAACGTGTTGGTTTCCAGGATATCCGCGCCAGCTTCCAGATAATCGCGGTGAATACGAGCGACGACATCCGGGCAGGTCAGCGCTAGTAGGTCATTGTTACCTTTTAAATCCGACGGCCAATCGCGGAAGCGTTCACCGCGGAAATCATCCTCGCTGAGCTGAGCATTCTGCAGCATGGTGCCCATGCCGCCATCCAGAATCAGGATGCGTTGGGCAAGGCGTTGGGTGAGGGAAGCAGTCAAATCACTAGCAGCCATGGCAGGGGGAAATCTCCAGCGTCTCAGTCAGAAAGGATATTTTTATCGTCGTCGTCATTAGTTGAGCGGCGGCTATCATACCAAAGGGCGCCCCATAGGGCAGCAAGCGTGGGCGTGAAGTTATTGCAGCATCCTTATTAGCCGCACTCATAGGCGAGAGCAATAGCCGACTAAAACACTCGGGATTGTGTCGGCACGCGGTTTTGCTTACCATAGGCATAAATGACATGTGAAGTGGCACTGCCACTACCACGGGAGGATAACATCCCTTATGACCACGACTATCGAAGCGCCCGGCATTAACATTACCGACAGCGCACAAGACTACTTAGCGGAACTGCTGGAAAAGCAGAACGTTGAAGGCATCGCTGTCCGTATCTTCATTACTCAGCCCGGTACGCCCTATGCAGAAACCTGCTTAGCCTATTGCCGTCCTGGGGAAGAAGAGCCCACCGACGTTAAGCTTGAGCTTGAGAAAATTGGTGTATTTCTCGACAAAAACAGCTTGGCGTTTTTAGAGGAAGCGGTTGTCGACTTTAACGCCGACCGTATGGGTGGACAGCTGACGATTAAAGCACCCAACGCTAAAATGCCCAAGGTGAATGCAGACAGCCCGCTGGAAGACCGTATCAACTATACGCTCTACAGTGAAATCAATCCTGGATTGGCGGCTCACGGTGGCGAGATTAAGCTCGTCGAGCTGACAGAAGACCGCGTGGCGATTCTAGCGTTCGGCGGCGGTTGTCAGGGGTGCGCAGCGGTGGATCTCACGCTTAAAGATGGCGTAGAGAAGACGCTAATGGATCGCATCCCCGAACTGGCAGGCATCCGTGACGTGACTGACCATACCGACACGACAAACGCTTATTACCGCTAAAGCATCATTCAGATACTTTAAGCTAGCGTCGCAAAAGCCCTGCAGATAACTCTGCTGGGCTTTTTTGTGGTGCGCCAGGCATGGCGCGCAGCGCCAATTAGGCGCTATCCGGTCCGCCGTGGTGGTTGGCTGGATGACTTGGGGGTGAAAGTCCCCTACGGACCCTGATAGCGGGAACCGTTAGCTGAACAGCAAGGGTGTTCGTCGTGAGGCGGAATCTGAAGGAAGCTGTAGGCAAACTCCTGGCCCGACGAACAGGAACCGCATATGAGGCAGCCACATCTGGGCGAGAGGGCCATGAAACTCGAAGCCCAATAGCTATCCAGAAGATGTGGAAGTAGATGCGGCGGGTAGATGGGAGGAAGGTCGCGCGCCTTACCCTGGGAGGCCTGTTCGCCTGCCACTGGCTACCGACACCGTGAGGTGTCGGGATGGGCGAACAGGAGTCAGCAGAGGCCATATTAGGCTCTCTAACCAAGAGCTGAAGGGCTGAACCTGTCACGAGTGGATAGTTGACCACTCTCTGATGTGTACGAGCAGAAGCCTCCCCGGAGGGCTCTCGATAACTGTATGGCGGGCCGGAAGCCCAAAGACTG
>NZ_JBSXNH010000081.1:0-15322 GCF_056857535.1 Vreelandella sp. L-25 | reverse complement strand
CGGGCCGTCAGCACCGATCAGCACGGTGGGTTTTGGCAATAACGGGCTTGCGAAAGCCAACTTGCACGGGGCGAATGATCAAAAAGTGCTCGCTGGCGGTGATAGGGAAAGTGTCGGCGCCGGCTTCACGGATTCAGGTTATGCTTAGCATGTATTCGCAACCCGGCCGGCTGGGGTTCCGATCAGAAACAATGTCGCGAAACGGTAAGTGACTATTGTTCATGCATGAAGCCCTACAGACAAAAGAAATTAAGTTGCATACGCATTCCATTTTCTCATGAATTGTGTTTCCTGGATTCATAGAATAACCGCAGCACTTTGGACCGCACGGTAGAGGCAGGAGGGCCAGCGCCGGTACCCTCCCTGCCTTACCGACCAAAGTGAAGCAGAGCATGGGATACCGACAGCTGCCCCAGACCCAACGATACCAGAGTCACGCCCGCTATGACTTGGGCATGAGCCAGAGGCAGATCGCCCGCGAGCTCGGTGTTCACAGTAGCACGATCAGCCGTGAGCTGTGTCGTAACGCTGCCCCCAGTGGCTACGATCCCGAGCAGGCGCAGTCTTGCAGCGACCATCGTCGACGCAACGCCTGGAAGTGGACGAAGCGCTTGCCCAGCATGATCGCCGCCGTTGCCGACCGGCTACGTGAGGAGTGGAGCCCGCAGCAGATCAGCGGTTTCATGGCTCCCTTGACTGGCATAGGCGTCAGCCACCAGTGGGTCTACTCCTTGATCTGGGATGACAAGGCGCAGGGTGGCGACCTCAGGCGGCATCTTCGTCAACCCTTCTTATTCATCGAATAATTATAGGAGAAGATAAAAATGCTTTAAAATCAGCTATTTATGGTGATGGTGGGTATTTGATTCGATTCACCCACTGGGTGAAACCAGCATTAGACGCTTACTGCATCTAAGCCTATGATTTTTCTCTGGTATGTTTTGACTCATGCTTTGTGCCATGAATAAGGCAGGGTCAACCCAAGCGCCGCAGCAAGCACCGGGCCCAGGCCAAGAGCGCAGGGCTTGGCAAGATCCCCAACCAGGTGGGCATCGAGCATCGCCCGGCTGAGGTCGATGAGCGGCGCTTTATCGGGCACTGGGAGGGAGACGCCGTGATCCACGGGCACAAGCAATCGGGACTGGTCATACTAGTAGAGCGTCGCAGTGGCTACCTGCTGGCCGCGAGGTTGCCCAGGCTCTCAGCTCAGCTGACGCAAGCGGCCATGATCCGCCTGCTGAAGCCTCGCCGGGGAGCGGTACAGACCATCACCCTGGACAATGGCTCGGAGTTCGCAGGCCATAAAGCCGTGGCCAAGGCAGTGACGGCAATGACGTACTTCTGTGACCCCTACTGCCCTGGCCAGCGTGGGAGCAATGAGAGCACCAATGGCCTAATACGGCAGTACTTCCCCAAGGGGACGGACTTCCGGCAGGTCACCGACGCCGAGTTGCGCAAAGTGGTCAGAAAGCTGAACGACCGCCCCCGAAAACGCCTCGGTTACCGGACACCGGCCCAGGTGTTCCTGGGAGAGTACTCAGGAGCCCTGGACACAGCAGGTGCTGCACTTATTGCTTGAATTCAGGTTTTTCATAATTTCCTTATGTACCCTATGACCATGCTTTTCTATCAGCGTTATCAACATAGCGCCTCCATCTATTAGTCATCTTTGTGAAATAGTTGCTGGCGACAAGTGAGTGCTTTGGAATGCTACTGTCTTTGCTTATAACTCAAGCGTCAATCGCCTGTTCATTCCTACTAGGCATGCATTAGGCGTTTTTTTTCGTTTGTAATCTACTATATGAAGCTGTTTTATAAGGGAACATACGTCAATTTCAGGAGTGTTTACGACGATGGACTTTCCCAACGTCAGCAGTGCATTAGGCATCCTCCATCCCGTTTGCATTACTAAAGGGCGTAATGCAGAGGTATGGGATGAAGCGGGACAGCGTTATATCGACTTTATTGGCGGTATTGGTGTGCTTAACTTGGGGCATGGCCATCCAGCGGTGGTCGAGGCCGTCAAGGCTCAGGTCGATACCCTCATGCACTCAGCGTTTAATGCCTTGCCGCACCGTGGCTACCTCTCTGTCGTAGAGCGACTTGACCAGTTTGTGCCGGTTTCTTATCCGCTGGGATGCATGCTGACGAACAGTGGTGCGGAAGCGACAGAAAATGCATTGAAAGTTGCCCGTGGTGTCACGGGTCGTCAGGGCGTGATTGCATTTGACGATGGTTTCCATGGCCGCACGTTGGCTGCGCTCAATTTGAATGGGAAAGTTAAGCCCTACAAAGCCGGTTTAGGCGCGCTCCCTGGCCCGGTTTATCACCTGCCTTTTCCTAGCCAGGATAGTGGGATATCCGCCGAGCAGTCATTGGCGGCCCTAGAGCGTGTATTTGACGTAGAGATTGCCCCCAGTGAAGTGGCTTGTGTCGTCGTTGAACCTGTTCAAGGGGAAGGCGGTTTTCGCTTACTTTGCCCCCAGTTTGCTAAAGCGCTGCGGGCAATCTGCGATCAGCACGGTATTTTATTGATTTGTGACGAAATCCAATCAGGCTTCGGACGAACCGGTAAACGCTTTGGCTTCAGTCACCTCGGCATCGAGCCCGACCTGATTCTGTTAGGAAAAAGCATTGCCTCAGGTCTTCCACTGGCCGCTTTGGTAGGGCGTAAAGAGTTAATGGATGCTTTACCCAAAGGCGCGTTGGGAGGCACCTATTCAGGCAATGCGGTTGCGTGTGCAGCTGCATTGGTAGTGATGGATATCATGCAAGACGAGGCGCTAAGCGAATGGGGTAATGCCCAAGAAGCGGCGATTGTGAGTGCTTACCAGCGCTGGAAAGCAAGCGAGCGTTTTCCCATGCTAGGAGCCATGACGGGTATTGGCGCGATGCGCGGTATCGTCTTTGAAGATACCGACAATGCTACGGGGGGAGAGCACTTAGCTAACCTCTTGGCTGCGGGGCGTGATGCTGGCGTTTTGCTAATGCCCAGTGGCCGCAAGCGTAATGTCTTACGCTTATTGCCGCCATTGACCACTGAACCAGACGTCATGGCAGAAGGGCTAGGGCTCATCGAGCAGGCGCTGGAGACGCTCAAGGCATGATCGCAATGGTCAGCGAAATGGCAGTGCGAAGTGGCTATGTGGCGTTTCTCGACGCCTTGCGCGCCTGTGGCTTCGAAGGCGAGATTGCCCCGGACTATGCCAACCGCACGGTGCTGGCAACGGATAACTCGATTTACCAGCGCCTGCCCCAGGCGGCGGTGTTTCCTAAGCATGCGGAAGACCTTGAGCGCCTTGCCAAGCTGGCTGCTGAGCTGCCCCACCGCGATATCGTGCTCACGCCTCGGGGCGGCGGCACCGGTACCAACGGCCAGTCGTTGACCGACGGTATCGTGGTGGACGTTTCCCGCCATATGAACCAGATCCTCGAGATCGATGTAGAGGCACGGCGGGTACGCGTTCAGGCGGGCGTGGTGAAGGATCAACTCAACGCGGCGCTGAAGCCTCATGGGCTGTTTTTTGCCCCGGAGCTATCCACCTCTAACCGCGCCACCATCGGCGGGATGATCTCCACCGATGCCAGCGGCCAGGGCAGCTGTGAGTATGGCAAAACCCGTGACCACGTGCTGGAACTGGATACGGTTCTGCTGGGGGGCCAGCATCTGCATAGCCGCCCGCTTAGTGCTGACGAAGAGCAGCAGGCCGTTGCCCAATCCGGCATTCTTGGCCAGGTGCATACCACCGCGGCTGAGATTATCGACCAGCAGCGGGGGCTGATTGAGGCGAAATTTCCGCCGCTCAACCGCTGCTTAACCGGCTACGATCTGGCGCATCTGCGGGAAGCAAAAGGCCAGCTGAACCTGAACAGCCTGCTGTGCGGCTCGGAAGGCTCATTGGGCTTTTTGAATGAAGCGGTACTCAATGTGCTGCCGATTCCCAAGCACGCCACTTTGGTCAATGTGCGCTATGCCAGCTTTATGGACGCGCTGCGCGATGCCAAGGCACTGATGACTTCAAGCGCGCGCCCTACCTCGATTGAAACTATTGATGACACCGTGCTGCAGCTGGCCATGGAGGACTTTGTCTGGGACAGCGTAGCTGAGTTTTTCCCCACCACCGGTAGTACGCCGATTCGTGGCATTAACTTGATCGAGTTTAACGATGATGACCCTGAACGCTTGTCTGAGCGTGTGCGGGCGTTTACGGAACACTTGAGCCAAGACCCCACGGTGGAGCGTTTAGGCTACACCCTGGCGGAAGGCCGTTCGCAGATTCAAAAAGTCTACGCTATGCGCAAACGCTCGGTGGGTTTGCTGGGCAATGTACAGGGCGAAAAGCGCCCGATTGCGTTTGTCGAAGATACCGCCGTACCACCAGAGCATCTGGCTGACTTTATTACTGAGTTTCGCGCCGCACTGGATGCCCGCAAACTCTCCTACGGTATGTTTGGCCATGTCGATGCGGGGGTGCTGCACGTGCGCCCGGCGCTGGATATGAAAGATCCCGAACAGGAAAAACTGATTCGTGAGATTTCTGATCAAGTGGCTGACCTGACCCAGAAATACGGCGGGCTGTTATGGGGCGAGCATGGCAAAGGCGTGCGCTCGGAGTACGGCCCCAAATTCTTTGGCGAGCTGTATCCCAGCCTACAGCGCGTTAAAGCCGCGTTTGATCCGCATAACCAGCTAAACCCCGGCAAGATTGCATCGCCCGCTGAAGGCAGCGCATTAATCGCCAAAGACAGTGACCCTGAGCTATTAACGATTGATGGCGTCACCCTGCGCGGCCAGTTGGATCGCACCATTGATGAGCGGACGTGGCAGGCCTACGATGCAGCGGTGTACTGCAACGGCAATGGCGCCTGCTACAACTACGATGCTGATGACCCCATGTGCCCTTCCTGGAAGGCTACCCGCGACCGTGTGCATTCGCCTAAAGGCCGTGCCAGCTTAATGCGTGAGTGGCTGCGTCTGCAGTCCCAGGCTGGTATCGATGTAGTGGAAGAGTCGCGCAAAAAGAAAGCCGAAAACGGCTGGGGCTTTATCAAAAGCTTTCCGCTGCGCGTTGCCAATACGCTTAGCCGCAAGCAACATCACGACTATTCTCATCAAGTTTACGACGCCATGGCGGGCTGCTTGGCGTGTAAATCTTGCGCTGGCCAGTGCCCGATTAAGGTCAACGTGCCACAGTTCCGTTCGCAGTTTTTAGAGGTCTACCACGGCCGCTATTTACGCCCGCTGCGCGATTACATCATCGGTGGCACTGAGTTTATGCTGCCCACGCTTGCCAAGGTAGCGCCGCTGTATAACGCCCTACTCAACCAGCGCTGGGTCGATAGCCTAATGCGTAAAGGGCTGGGAATGAGCGACTCCCCGCTGCTTTCCCGCGCCAGCGTGAAAAAGCAGCTGCGTGCCTGGGGCGTGGCTGACGCTACGCCCACCTCGCTTGCACTGCTGACTGACCAGCAGCGTGCCAACAGCGTGATCCTTGTCCAAGATGCCTTCACCAGCCACTTTGAAGCCAAACTGGTGATGGACGTGGTGGAACTGCTGTCGCGACTGAATCTGCGCGTATTCGTGATGCCATTTTCTGCCAACGGCAAACCGCTGCAAGTGCAGGGCTTTTTAGGCGCCTTTGAGCGCACGGCGGAAAAACAGGCCAAACGCCTGCGGGCGCTGGCAGAGTTCGACGTGCCCATGGTGGGGATTGACCCCGCCATGACGCTGACCTACCGCCAAGAGTACGTCAAAGCCCTGGGGGGCGAGCAAGTGCCCAACGTACTACTGCTGCAAGAGTGGCTGGCCACGCGTATGAACACGCTAGTGCCTCGCCCACTGAACCTAACCGACCCTGGCTTTAAGCTGCTGTCTCACTGCACCGAAAAGACCAACGCCCCAGGCAGCCCCAAAGCCTGGCAGCAGGTGTTTGCGGCATTTGGTTTAGAGCTGGCGTTAGCCACCACAGGGTGTTGCGGCATGTCGGGCACTTACGGGCATGAAACCCGTAACGTCGCAACTTCCAAAACCATTTATGCCCAATCCTGGCAGCCCCAGGTGGAAGCCGACGAAAACACGGGCAAGCTGCTCGCCACCGGCTACTCCTGCCGTAGCCAGGTGAAACGCTACTCAGCGCAAACATTACACCACCCGCTTCAGGCGCTGTTGGCGCTATTGACGCCGGTGTCTCATCCTTATCCCAACAATATGCAAGAGAGAGCAACGAAATGACTCAGCCGAGCCTTCTTTCAACCAACGAAGTGCGTGACCGTTTCTCTAAGGCAATGTCGGCCATGTATCAAGCCGAAGTGCCGCAGTACGGCACGCTGCTTGAACTTGTCGAGCGCGTTAACCAAGAAACACTTAGTCAACAGCCTGAACTGCATCGCCGCCTGGAAGCGCAGGGTGAATTGGCCCGTTTGAGCGTAGAACGCCACGGGGCTATTCGTGTGGGAACTGCTGCAGAGCTTTCCATGCTGCGCCGCCTGTTTGCTGTGATGGGTATGTATCCGGTGGGTTATTACGACCTTTCAGAAGCGGGCGTGCCGGTTCATTCAACCGCCTTCCGGCCTATCGACGACGATGCGCTGGCGATGAACCCTTTCCGTGTTTTTACCTCGTTACTGCGTTTAGAACTGATTGAAAGTGAGGCTCTGCGCCAGCGTTCGGAAGAGATTCTAGCCAAGCGCGATATCTTCACCCCAGGGGCGCGCGAACTTATTGAGCGTCATGAAACCCAAGGTGGCTTAACCAGCGAAGAGGCCGACCAATTCGTCAAAGAAGCGCTGGAAACCTTCCGTTGGCACCAGGATGCGACGGTCGATCTGGAAACTTATCAGGCGCTCCATGATGAGCACCGTTTGATTGCCGATGTGGTGTGCTTCCGTGGGCCGCATATCAATCACCTGACGCCGCGTACTTTGGATATCGACGAAGCACAGCGCCGCATGCCGGAGATGGGTATGAACCCCAAAGCCGTCATTGAAGGGCCGCCGCGTCGTGAATGCCCCATTTTGCTGCGCCAGACCAGCTTTAAAGCATTGGAAGAATCAATCCGCTTTGCCGGCGACGCGCAAGGTACTCACACCGCTCGCTTTGGCGAAATTGAGCAGCGTGGCGTGGCGCTAACACCAAAAGGCCGTGCGCTTTATGACCAGTTACTTACTGAAGGCCGCAAGCAAACCGCGGGGTTGGATAACGACGCCCACCAAACGGTTATGCAAAACGTCTTTGCCCAGTTCCCTGATAACGACGAGGCCATGCGCCGCGAGGGGCTAGCGTATTTTCAGTATCATCTGACCGAGAAAGGTCAGGCAGCTAAAGACGTTGGTAGTGCCGATATTGAAGCGTTAATCGCCCAGGGCTTGGTGGAAGCACAGCCGATTACCTATGAAGACTTTCTACCAGTGAGTGCGGCGGGTATTTTCCAGTCGAATCTCGGTGGTGCAGAGAGCGAAGCCTATGCCGGGAATGCCAATCGCGACGCCTTTGAAGAGGCGCTGGGTGCCCAGGTGACCGATGAACTATCGCTTTATGCAGAACGTGAAAATGCCTCTAAAGCGAAGGTTCTGGCAAGCTTAAAAAAATAATCCATCGTTAATTAAAGAACGGCAGCACAGGAATGTGCTGCCGTTTCAGACTGCTGACGAACTCACCTATTTTGGTGGGTTCGTTGCTTTTAAAGCAGGCATACACGCGTGGCCTGACTCACGACCCTTATCGCGCGATCTCTGCGCATCATCGGGTATAACGACTTCTGACGTGCCCTATTAGCCCTCAGATGACGTAAAAACGTGCAAAAAAGCCGACGCCAACGCGCCTGCGCGATTTTCTTGAGGTTTTGGCAAGCGGCGGCCAGTAAGCACTGCTCTTTGACGCGCGCCAGGCCTCGCATTCGCGCATAACGGTGCCCGTGTAACTGCTTGGCGTCGGCGAAGCTGCGCTCCACCGTCTCCTTGCGACGCTTGTAGAGCTTCTTGCCCGGTTCTGTCAGTCGCCGGGCATCCACCCGATCCTTGTCGTCCTGCCAGACGTGCCGCGTGACCGTTTTTATCTGCTTGGCGTTGCGGGTACAGGTCGCCAGCCGAGGACAACTGCGACAGATCTCAGGTTCACTGCGATAGTGGCGGTAGCCATGGCGATCCGTGGTGGCATAGAGCAGCGACTGCCCTTCTGGGCACTGATAGGTGTTAGTCGCCGCGTCATACGTGAAGGCGCGCTTGGGTAGATACCCCTTGAGTTTACTGGGGCGGCGGTAGCCGATGACGCCATACGGGCCGCGTTCCTCCAGCCCATGACAGATCGCCGCCGTAAAGTAACCCGCGTCGAGGCCGACACCGACCGGGTCCAGCCCGAAGCGCTGGCACTGATGATCCAGTCGCGCCAAGTAAGGCACGCTATCGTGCACACTGGCCGGGGTAACATGGGTGTCGGTAATAATGGCGTGCTTACCGTCCACCGTGCGGTGATCCAGATAGAAGAAGCCAGTCGGTTTGCCATCGCGCACCATATAGCCGCTATCCGGGTCGGTGAGGCTGATTTTCTTTTCGACGAGCGCCGGTGCTTTAGCACGCGGCGTTAAGGCTTTTTTCCGTGTTGAGCACGGTCCTCCTCAACCGCCACGTCCAGTGCGTCCAGATAGTCCCGCGCCGTTGTCTCCACCTCTTGGCGCTCGAAGCGATGCTTGTTGGCATTGGCCTTGAGGTGCGTGCTGTCGGTATAGAGCACTTCTCCGCCCACCAAGCCTTGTGCGATGGCCTGTTCGACAATGGTATCGAAGATCTCCTGGTGGATCGTGCTATCGGAGAAGCGGCGGCGTCGGTTCTGGCTGATGGTGGAGGCATCGGGCACCTTGTCGGTCAAGCGCAAGCCGAGGAACCAGCGGTAGGCGACGTTGACTTGGATCTCGCGCATCAACTGGCGCTCGCTACGAATGCCAAACAGATAGCCGATAAACAAGGCCTTGAAGAGCAGCACCGGATCAAGCGCAGGCCGACCATTATCCGCGCAGTAAAGATGACGAACGCGCTCGCGATAAAGCTGAAGTCGAGGGCGGCCTCAATCTGACGCAATAGATGGTTCGAGGGCACGAGTTCTTCGAGCGTGACCATCTCCAGTTCGTGCTGTTGGGGGGAAGGGTCTTTGAGCATATCGGCCACCACTAAAAACGATACGCTTATAAAAGCAAAACCCTGGCCGAAGGGCCAGGGCTTTGTCAGCAGTCTGGAACGGCAGCACAGGAATGTGCTGCCGTTTTGTTACGTAGCAATGCCCCTAGATCAGCACCCGTAGACACTGACCCGCATGATATAGCGAGAAACCACTCTCATAGGCACAGCTCCACAGCGGGCGGGCTTTGATGGGTTTGGGCTGCGATAGCGGAAGCGGCAGCAGGCTGTCATCGTCGTTTGCAATGTAATGGGCAAAACCTTGGCCGACCACCGTGCCGGTAGTAATGCCGCGTCCGTTATAGCCAGTAGCTGACAATATTCCAGGGGCCGGTTCAAAAATACGTAAGGTGTGGTCCGGTGTGAATGCGATCTTGCCGGTCCAGGTGTATTCCCAACGCACGTTGCCAAGCCCAGGGAAGTAATGATCTTTTATAGTATCGGCCCAGCGGGTTAAGTAAGCTAGCGGCTTGCCTTCACCTTTCCCCAGGCTGCCCAACAGTAAGCGGCCTGCCTTATCTCGGCGTATGCTGCTAAGCACCGTGCGGGTGTCCCAAGCGCCTTGTTTTTCTGGAAGAATTGCATCGGCGGCTTCGCCAGTTAGAGGCTCTGACGCCAGTTGATAATAATGGCCGGTAAAGAAGTGTTGTCGAACGTGGTTCCAGTCGTCTTCGGTATACGCATTGGTCGCCATGACGACTTTGTTCGCGGTTACGCTGCCATTTTGAGTTAACACCCGCCAGCGGTCTTCCTGTCGCTCGATGCCTGTTACGGGGCTTTGGCAGTAGAGAGTGGCGCCTAAGTTTGCAGTAGCGCGGGCGAGCCCTCGTGTATAGGCGCACGGGTTGATAGTGCCCGCGCGCTTATCAAGCAGCGCTGCATGTATCTGAGCGGTTCCCGTCATCCGCTCGCATGCTTCGCCTTCCAATAGGGTCACTGGGGCGCCACGGTTTTGTAACTGTTCGTGGCGACGTGCAAGCTCTTGGCAGCCTTTGGTGTTATGACCAAGGTGCAGGGTGCCTGTACGCGTTGCATCGCACTCAATGGCATAGCGCTCAATAATGTCGAATACTTTTGCTGGCGCGCCGCCCAAAATAGTATTAACGCGCTCACCTTTTTCTTCACCTAGCGCGGCCACGATGTCATCGGGTGGAATCCAAAGTCCGGCATTAACCAGGCCTACGTTGCGGCCTGAACCACCCGTGGGGATATCTCCCGCCTCCAGCAACATTACCTTGATGCCTTTCTCGGCCAAATGTAACGCGGTGGACAGACCCGTAATACCGCCACCAACAACACAGACCTCAGCCTCTTCCTGGTTCGCTAACGCAGGATAGTGCAATGGGGCTTCCGCGCTCGTTTGCAGCCAAAGGCAGCGCTCGGAGAGGGTCGTTTGCATCTTTATGGTACCTCCTGAAAAGAAGCGCAGGCCGGCCATAGGCCGACCTTGAGTGGCTATGAAGTAAGTTGGGAGGAGTAGGTGGTTTGGGGCGTGTGGGGCGGATTTTTAGCCGCTTTCTCAGGGGATTCACGGGGAATGAAACGGCCAGTGAGCGCCCACAGCAAACCGAATAAAGGGGATAGCCAGCAAGCAAATGCAAAAGGTGCATACGCTAGCGTGGGTACACCAATCGTCGAGGACACAAATCCACCGCCCATGTTCCACGGAATCAATGGAGAGGAGAGTGTGCCATTGTCTTCAATAGTGCGTGACAGCGTCGAAGTCTTATAGCCCATGGCTTGATACTGACCTTTCAGCAAGCGACCGGGCAGCACCAGCGTTGTATACACATCGCCAATAATAGTGCTTACCGCCAGCGTGGTGCCGGAGCTTGTTGCTACTAAGCTGAAGCGCCCTTTAATAAGCCGCATCAGCTGCTTAATAATTGCATCAACGGTGCCATAGGCTTCCAGCATGCCAGCAAAACCCAGCGCGAAGAACGTTAGCGTTACCACCCAGGTCATGGAAAGAACACCGCCGCTGCTGAGCAAAGCATCAATCGCCGGATTACCGGTATCACTGTTAAAGCCATTTTGCATGGCATCAAACACAGCATGAACGGTCTCGCCCTGAACGCCGATAGCCACTAAGCCGCCTATCGCAGCGCCGGTAAAAATAGTCGGGAAAGGCGGGAATTTGGCAAGCGCTAAACCGATCACAACAAAAGGCGGGATCAACGTTACCCAGGAGAGCGTAAAGGTGTCATCAAGTGCCTGACGGAACGTTGCAATATCGGTACTTCGTTCAAGCTGGCCGCCATAGCTAGTGCCGAGCCATAAATAAAGTATCAGCGCGACGATCATAGCGGGCACCGTGGTGGCCATCATGCTGCGTATATGGCTCCATAAATCGGTTTCACACACGGCAGGAGTTAAGTTGGTAGTCTCTGATAAGGGTGACATTTTATCGCCAAAGAACGCCCCGGATACCAGTGCTCCGCCCGTTAGATACATGGGGATGCCCAGCCCTTCTCCGATGCCCATTAGGGCAAGCCCGAGGGTTCCTACTGTGCCCCAGGATGTGCCTGTGGCAAGGGATACCAACGCACTAACGACGCACGTTGCGACGAGAAAGTAAGAGGGGGAAACCAACTGAAAACCGTAATACATCAGCGTGGGAACGGTGCCGGAAAGAATCCAGGTACCAATGACCATACCGACCGCTAATAGAATAAAAATAGCGGGCATTCCCAGCTTAACTACCTCAAGCATCGAGGCTTCCATTTTTTGCCAGGGTACGCCACGGATGCGTCCGCACAGGGCGCAAATCATTATTCCGAAGGCTAAAGGAATATGCGGGGTAAAATCAGAGAAGATAAAAAATTGCAGAATTAGAATGGCAGTAGTGGCCAGCAGTGGTAATAGCGCCATCGCGAGGCCCGGCGTCGGGCTGATTTGGACATCGTCACGCATACATCACCTTAATTTTTTTATGTTTTTAGTAAGGGCCCTGTAGAGAAGGGCCCTTATAGAGGGGAAGGGTTAGTCGAACTTAATGCCTTGAGCTAGTGGGAGTTCACGAGAGTAGTTCACGGTGTTAGTTTGGCGACGCATATAGCTCTTCCAAACGTCGGAGCCAGACTCGCGACCGCCACCGGTTTCCTTCTCGCCTCCAAACGCACCGCCAATTTCAGCACCGCTAGGGCCGATGTTGACGTTGGCGATGCCGCAGTCACTACCAACCGCAGAGATGAAGGTTTCGGCTTCGCGAACATCGGTGGTGAAAATGCACGATGACAGACCCTGGGGAACGTCATTATTGGTAGCAATAGCCTCATCCAGCTCTTTGTAGGTGAGGACATAAAGAATCGGCGCAAAGGTTTCGTGCTTGACCAGCTCGTTTTGCTCGGTCACTTCAACAATGGCGGGCTCGACGTAGTAGCCTTCACCACTGTTGGCGAACTCTACACGGTTGCCACCGAACACTTTTGCACCCTGCTCACGCGCTTTAGCCAGCACACTTTGCATCGCATCAAAGGCTTGGTGATCAATCAGCGGACCAACCAAGTTACCTTCAAGCGGGTTGCCGATAGATATTGCGCTATACGACTTCTTCAGACGCGCTAAGATTTCGTCTTTAATGGATTCATGAACAACTAAGCGGCGCAGTGTCGTGCAGCGTTGCCCTGCCGTACCTACCGCAGAGAATAGGATGGCACGAGTTGCCATATCAAGGTCGGCACTGGGCGCTAAGATCATGGCGTTGTTGCCACCCAGCTCAAGAATGCTGCGGCCAAAGCGTGCAGCAACTTGTGGGCCTACTTCACGACCCATGCGGGTGCTGCCGGTAGCGCTGATCAGCGCCACGCGGGCGTCATTAACCAACTGCTCGCCAGCGGCACGCTCACCAATAATCACCTGGCTCAGGTGCTCGGGAGCTTCATCACCGAACTCTTCAATGGCACGCTCCAACAGTGCTTGGCATGCCAGTGCCGTTAACGGTGTTTTTTCGGACGGTTTCCAAAGCAAGCTATTGCCGCATACCAGCGCTAAGGCTGAATTCCATGCCCAGGGGGCGACGGGAAAGTTAAACGCCGTAATTAGCCCAATCGGGCCTAACGGATGCCAGCTTTCGCGCATATGGTGACCGGGGCGCTCGGAAGCGATGGTCAGCCCAAACAGTTGGCGAGATTGACCAACGGCGAGGTCACAGATGTCGATCATTTCCTGAACTTCGCCAAGCCCTTCCTGGAGAATCTTGCCGCACTCCCAGGTAACCAGCTCGCCAAGTGCTTCCTTGTGCTGGCGCAGTTGATCGCCAAACAGACGAACCAATTCACCACGACGAGGAGCTGGCACGCTTTTCCAAGCTTGAAAGGCTTTTTCTGCGTTCGCGATAGCGGTTTCAACGTCGCTGCTAGAAGCCGTTGTAAGACGGCCAATTTCGCCACCATCAATCGGTGTGGTAACAACTAGATCGCCGCCTTGATACAGCTCTTTTGCGACACCCATTTTTTCCATCAGGGAATGAATCATTGCTTCACCAAATATTGAATTGTGAGTAAATTGGTTACAGGGGCAGTATTGCCAAGCATGAGGCAGATCATCAAACGATGTTTGTGAAAAACATCATTCCTTAATTTCACCAAGTGGGAGTGCTATGCGTCGTCGAAACTTACCTTCTTTGACCAGCCTGAACTGTTTCGAGGCCGCGGCAAGGCATCTCAGTTTTACGCGGGCTGCGGATGAGCTGAGCCTGACGCAAAGTGCGGTGAGCAAGCAAGTGTCACAACTGGAAGTTACCCTGCAACATCCGTTATTCAGGCGGGTGAGAAAGCGCCTGCACCTGACGCCAGAGGGAGCGGTCTATCTCGGCGAAGCGCGTAAAATATTAGCCCAAGTCGAGATGTCCACGCGTTATATGCAGTCTTACGGCGTAGAGGCAGATGTGCTGAATATCGTCACCTTGCCCACCTTTGGGGCGCGGTGGCTTATTCCTAGACTCAACGGATTCCGCTTTAAATATCCCAATATTAATCTCAATATTGCTAACCGTACCGAACCGTTTGATATGCAAAAAGAGCGTATAGAGGCGGCATTCTTTTTTGGTCATGGCGTATGGCCGCGGGCGGAATGTATTAAGTTGCTGGATGAAGAAGTGGTGCCTGTCTGCGCGCCTACCGCCATGGAGCAGACAGCCGTTCGCGACCCATTAGACTTAACTGATATGGTGTTGTTACAGGTTTCTACTCGGCCCGAAGGGTGGCATGACTGGTTTGAAGCACAAGATCTCTATACGGAGCACAGCTACCATGGCCCAAGATTTGATACGTTCTATATGGCGTTAAGAGCGGCCCGCGCGGGCTGTGGTGTCGCCCTAGTACCAAAGTTTCTTGCTCAGGAAGAGCTTGATGAGGGGAAGTTAGTCATTCCTTGGCAGTTCTCACTTAAAAGCCAAGACGCTTACTACATGGCCTACCCAGAACATATGGTCGACGTTTATAAGCTGCGCGTTTTTATTGAGTGGATACGAGCTCGTTTGGATTAGTTGTTAGTTGTTAAAATGTGCCCCTATTAAATGAGATGCTGGATATCCTGTAATGCTTTCAAGTGCTTTATTGCAGCGTTGAAAGTGTCCGTTAAGGTCAAATTCATAAACACCGTCAGGGTGATTCACAAACAGGGAGCGGTGCCACTCAGAAAGGGGGCGATGATGCTGCTTATCACGGTGTCGCAAAAGCACCAGGGCGGCGAGACTGGCGCTACGGGCTAGGCAGTTTTGGGCATTTTGCGAGGGCGTTGCTGGATGTCGATAATACGTGGCGAAGGTGCCTAGCATCCATAGCCCCAGTGCGCTTGAAGTGTCGCAAATTCAAGACCTCCGTTTACTGTTTGTGTAGAGTTCAGGCAGACATCACAGCGCACGTTAGTCACTGCATCGACTTCTACTTTTTCAGTCACTTTCATCTTGTTCTCCCTTATCTGCGATTGGCTGCTACTTGCCTGAAGCGCCTTACCAACTGGTGCAGTATAGGTCGTGGCAAGTGGCGAATAGCGCGCCAGTGATGGAGTATTGTGCCAAAAGCTCAGTCGTTGTCGCTGGGTTGATACTCAAATAAGTCTCCAACCTGACAGTCAAAGTATCGGCATAGCGCTTCCACCGCTTCAAGCTCGATGCGGCTGGCTGATTCGTGATAGAGCCTCGTAATCGTTC
>NZ_JBSXNH010000080.1:0-2398 GCF_056857535.1 Vreelandella sp. L-25 | reverse complement strand
TGACACTCCCGTTACCGCGAGCGAGAATCGTGCACCGAGCGTCCTTCGTGTGAACCTGACGGTTGAGGAGCCGAGTGCGTCAATCGCGCACGCTCGGATCTGTGGGGGGCCGGAACGAGCAATCGTCCGGTCTACCCGACCCCCATTCCTGTCATGCCTACCACGCCAGCGATAATGCCTGCGCAAGCGACCGCTGCGATCACTGGCAGTGCCACGCGCGCCCCTTTTTCAAAAATAACCAATATATCTTTTAACGAAGGGCGTGTTTCTTTGCGAGCCAAACTGACAGCAAACGCACATGCGATACCCAGTAGCGCTGCCCGTTGAGCGGTAAAGCCAACGCTAATAGTCGTAATAATGACGAGCAAAGGCAGCAACATGTAGCCTTTTGACAGTATCAGCTTACGCTTGCTGGGCAATTGATCTTTAGGAAGGCCGAGAATGCGATGACGTTTGGCTTCGAAATGCACCCCGATAAAAATACCCGCAAAATAGAGAATGGCGGGAATCAGCGCCGAGAACATGATTTCGCGGTAAGAGACGCCCACGTACTCCACCATGATAAAAGCCGCAGCACCCATTAAGGGCGGCATGATCTGCCCGCCGGTAGAGGCTGACGCTTCGACGGCTCCTGCTACCTCGGGCTTGAAGCGGGCATTTTTCATCATAGGAATGGTGAAAGAGCCAGAAGCCACGGTGTTGCCGATAGAGCTTCCCGAAATCATACCCTGAAGCGAGCTTGCTATAACGGCGGCTTTGCCAGCCCCACCCGTAAAGCGCCCGGTTAACGCAAAGGCTAAGTCATTAAAGAATCGGCCTACGCCGGTATGCATCAGAACAACGCCGAAAAACAAGAACAAGAAGATAAAGCGCGCCGATATTTGCAGGGGCGTACCAAAAACGCCGCTTTCCCTAAACCATAAGTAGGGAGACACCTGCTCAAGAGAGAAGCCGGGATGAGAAAGCAAAGGGCTAGGGATCAAGTTACCAAACAGCGCATAGAGAATTGCCAACGTAGCCATGACAACAATTGGCATACCAACAGTACGGCGAGTTGCTTCTAGTACAAACAGTACGCCGAGTGCGGCAATCGTTAGGTCAACGGCTGAATAGCCCGTAACCCTTGCACGCAGAACTTCTTCATAAAATAGGATTTTATAGTAGGCGGCAAAGGTGGCTACGAAGGCGAGTATTACGTCGTACCACGGCACGCCATTACGCCTGCCCGCACCGCGCGTTGCAGGGAATAAGATAAAGATCATCCCCAAGGCAAGCCCTAAGTGGACGGCACCTTGCTGCTGTGACGGTAGCGTACCAAAATAACCGGTATAGAGATGAAAGCAAGTCAGTGATACACCCATTAGGGTGATCAGCCAACCCCACTTGCCTAGCTGTAGTGCAGAACGTACTTGTGACTCACGATCATACTTTTCTAAAAGCGCTGCTTCGTCAGGAGTTTTTTTTTATCCACGATTAAACCTCATACATATAACGCCGCTGGCTTAGCCAGCGGCGAAAGGGGAACATCAATCGGTTAGATCACTTAGGCTGTCAATATTGGAGCGTTCACGGGTCACAATCTGAATGACTTCAGGGTAAATGTGTCCGATAAAGGCAACGTTATCAATCGCGCCACTTTCGAACTCTCCGCGTCCGGCAACGGCATCTTGTGCCGGTGCGTGTACGGTCATCCCGAGATCCATACCGTTATCACGAATGCTCACTAAGTTTTCGATTGAAGCGCCAGTTTCAATATTCGTGAAGTTATAGTTTTCCAGGTAACGGTTCCAAATGGTGGCCATCTCACCGCCTAGAGGGTAGTAAGTTCCGCCTTGGCTACCGGTACCTAAAATAAACTCTTCTTTGGCTTCAGTTTCGCCAAGCTCCGCAACCGGGTTATTTACGGTGAGGCCTTGCTCTTCGTAATATTTTTTAGCACCGGGGTGAATGGGGAGACCTTCTGAACCATTGAGTGCATTTTCAAGGGTAATGAACGCAGATTGGGAGTGCGTGTTTTCTTCAGCATGTTCATGCATTAAACGCGCTAGTTCATAACCCAGGTCTTCATCAATAGTATTTGTGTTACCAACTAAAATGGCATAAGCCGTAATAGTGTTTACATCTTCGCTTTGGAACGCATAACTATTAGCGGGAATCGTAAAGCGCTTATAGGCACTATTCTCTTCAATATAGTTGATAGCGTCATCGCTTAAACTAATTAGGCGCGCATCGCCGCTCGAGGCTTGTAAGTTCTCGATGAGTTATTGTCAAATTCTGTGTATGGCCGGTCAGGCGGCAGTCCTGTCTGACTGATCGGTCAAGGGTTCGCCGTCCTTGAACTGGACGTTGTTCACGACCAGCTCCAGCTTGTTGAACCCCTTGATCCGCTTCCAGCGCT
>NZ_JBSXNH010000079.1:0-113578 GCF_056857535.1 Vreelandella sp. L-25 | reverse complement strand
TGACACTCCCGTTACCGCGAGCGAGAATCGTGCACCGAGCGTCCTTCGTGTGAACCTGACGGTTGAGGAGCCGAGTGCGTCAATCGCGCACGCTCGGATCTGTGGGGGGCCGGAACGAGCAATCGTCCGGTCTACCCGACCTATAACTCATGCTCAAACGCGCATTCTCAATATGGATGCGCGCCTGGAAGGCGAGTTTGCGCTCGGCAATACCCAACATACGCTGGTGGCAGGTATTGACCGTCAGGACGCTCGCTGGTCTCAGGATAACTATAGTTCGGTGGCCAGTGGTGGCGGGCAGTTCAACGTCTATAACCCTCAGTATGGCAATCTTCAGCTGGATTCGCTGAACCCCACTGACCGCCCGGATAATGAGATTGAACAAGTCGGCGTGTATCTGGCGGATCATATCGAAGTAGGCCCTGTGGTCGTCTCAGCGGGCCTGCGCCGTGACTGGGCAGAGAACCGCACGCTGGCGCTATCTGGCCCAGATACGGTCAGTGATGAAGGTGAGACCACCGGCCGGCTGGGGCTGATGTACCGCTTTGATAACGGCTTCTCACCCTATGTCAGCTACTCCGAAGCGTTCGCCATGAACTTGGGTAACGACGGTACGGCCAACCCAAGCCCCTTGAAGCCCACCACCGGCGACCAGGAGGAGATTGGCTTTAAGTACGTATCTCCAGATCAATCCCTGGCCGTGAGCGCGGCGTACTTTGATATTACTCAGCAAAACCGCATTAGCGATGGCGTTACTCCGGGCGGCGTCGAGCAAGTGGGTGCCGTGGTCGATGGCTGGGAGCTACAGGTAAATAAGCGCTGGCAGCAGTTTGAAACCCAAGTGGCGTATACCAACTTAAACGCCACTAACGACGGCACCGGTATTCGCTTGCCGTATGTGGCCGAAGAGCAGGCTTCCTGGTGGAACCGCCTGTATGTGGGAAATAACTGGCGTGTTGGGGCGGGTGTTCGTTATGTCGGCGACAACGTTGGCTCTGGCGGCGCGCCGGTGGTGCCTTCCAGCACGCTGTATGATGCGATGGTGGGTTACACTATGGGCGAGTGGGATTTCTCGGTGGATCTGAAAAACGCCACCGACGAAGAGTATGTCTCCTGGTGCCGCTATGACGTCGGTGACTGTGGCTACGGCGACCGTCGCAGCGTCACGGCCAACGTGCGCTATCAGTTTTAACGCATCATGATATAACAAACGGGGCCTGCGATGAGCAGGCCCCGTTTGGTTAATGGGACTCAATGCGTGAGCGGCGTTAGTGCGGCTGCTTGACCAGTGGCTTCACCAAACGCCGCACGATTGGGGCGACCAAGTTGATCACCGGCAGCGCGACGGCAAAGGCAAACAGCCACGCCTTGAGCCAAATCACTACAATCCCTTCCACAAGTCCCACGTTATACAGCGTTATGACCAGCGACATAATGCATGACATAAACAGTGCCATCAGGCATGAAAATATCAGCTGGGCGTATTTCGGATCGAACATCGTACGTTTTCCTGATACGCGAATTAACGCTTATCTTCGGTTTTCTCGGTGAAGTCGCTGGCGTCGTGGCGCTCGTGAAGCTGCTCGTTGGGTTCGCCCCAGGTGCGGTTTACCATGCGGCCCCGCTGTACCGCAGGGCGGGCATCAATCTCTTCGGTCCAACGCAGCACATTCGTATAGGTGTGTGCCTCGAGGAACTCAGCGGCCTCATACACGCGGTTTTTCACCAGCGCGCCGTACCAGGGGTGAATCGCTATATCGGCAATGGTGTACTCATCGCCTGCCATAAAGCGGTTGTCGGCCAAGTGACGATCCAGTACGTCTAGCTGACGTTTGACTTCCATGGTGTAGCGGTCAATCGGGTACTGGTACTTCTCTGGCGCGTAGGCGTAGAAGTGACCAAAGCCGCCGCCCAGTATGGGAGCGCTGCCCATTTGCCAGAACAGCCAAGAGAGGCACTCGGTGCGTTTGGCCGGGTCTGTAGGCAGAAATTCACCGAATTTCTCGGCGAGATAGAGCAAAATAGCCCCTGACTCAAACACCCGTTGGGGCGGGTTCATACTGTGATCCACCAGCACCGGGATCTTGGAGTTAGGGTTAGCCTCAACGAAGCCGCTGCCAAACTGGTCGCCTTCGCCGATTTGAATCAGGTGCGCATCGTACTCGGCTGCCTCAATACCTTTTTCCAGCAGCTCTTCTAGCATTACCGTGACTTTCACACCGTTGGGCGTGGCGAGGGAGTAGAGCTGTAGCGGATGTTTGCCTACCGGCAGCGCTTTATCATGGGTGGCGCCCGCTACCGGACGATTGATGTTTGCAAACTTACCGCCGTTGCCCGGCTCCCATTTCCATACGCTCGGTGGTGTATAGGTCGTATCGGTCATCATAGCCTCGCTGTTCATCAGGTAAGAAAAAAAAAGTGCAATCGCCTAGCCTAGCTTACTGAGTTATCCCTACTTTATGGGGACGTAACCTTCACGGCCACCCGTGGCATGAGCATGTGCGCGGTAAGCAATCGTTTCAATCGACATTGAGTCTCTCCTGTTTATGGGGCTCAGTCGTTATGGTTGGATAGTGACTGGTACATCAGGTTAATTACGCATTCGCTATTAATTTAGTGCGGCTTTATTTTGTGCGCAAGCTAGATGATCAGAAAGTTTGTAGTGCCACGGACGAGAGTCGCACTACTTGGCTTTTTGCAGGCTATCGCGCAGTTGAACCAAATCCTCTTTCAACTGCGTTAAGGCCTCCATAGACTTCTCGCTGGCATTCACCATACAACTGGGAATATGACGCGCCTGCTCGCGCAGGGAACGGCCTTTATCGGTCAGAAATAGCTCCACCACGCGCTCATCTTGCACGCTACGCTGGCGGCGCAATAGCTGGTCGGCTTCTAAACGCTTTAGGAGAGGAGTCAGCGAGCCAGGGTCTGTCAGTAAGCGCTTACTGAGCGTCCCTACAGTAATGCCATCTTCTTGCCAAAGTACCAGCATGACTAGGTATTGCGGGTAAGTAAGCCCTAACTTTTTCAAAAGCGGTTTATAAACTTTTGTCATCATCAACGATGTTGAATAGAGGGCGAAGCAGAGCTGATGGTCTAGCTCTAGTTCGCTGCAAGTGTCTAACGCAGGCATGTGGACTCCAGGACAGGATGCATATCGGGTAATGTAGCGCGCTAGGCGGTGAGTGGCTATCCCTAGACGTTGGTCGTAAGTTGGCAGTTTTGCTTTGACACCCAGCCGAATGGTCACTAGCCTTCGCTTATTGGATGTTACCGGTAACACTACGGCGTAACAGGCGCGATAGCACGGCAGCGTTCATAACCGCTTAGCAATTAGCAGTTCAGCACTCAACAACAATGAATGTTTGGAGATAACGTCATGACAGCGATTTGGCGCAACACGCTTACCTTAGTTGGTGCAACCACCCTTACTTTTGGCATGGCGCATGCCCAAAGCCCCGAGCTTTCCGACCCGCCGGCCATTGAAGGGGATGTCGTGGCGGACCACGGTAGCCATACGCTTCGCATGGGCATTGGCCTTTCTGAAACCTCTCCGCAGTTTCTCTCTAGCCAATACTTTGGCGAGATTCTAGAGCAGCGTACCGAAGGCCGTATCACGGTCAACGTGTTCCCCAACAGCCAGTTGGGCGACGATGTTCAGATGATGGAAATGCTGCAGACCGGCACGCTGGATATGACGTACCCATCTAGCTCCGCAACCACAGGCTATGTGCAAGCGCTGTCGGCGTTCGACCTACCGTTCCTGCTGCCCAGCCGTGAAGCCGCCATTGCAGTGATGCAGAGCGACGTTGCCCAAGAGATGCTAGATGGCTTTGAAGGCACTGGCTTAAAGGCACTCACTTTCTCTGAAAACGGCTACCGCCAGCTCTCTAACAGCGCGCGCCCCGTTGAAACGCCAGAAGATGTCGCAGGCCAGGATGTTCGCGGTTTGAGCGTACGTACCATGCAGAACCCGGTGCACCTGGCGATTTGGGAAGCATTAGGTGCTAACCCCACGCCGATGGCGTTTGGTGAGCTGTTCTCTGCCCTAGAGCAGGGCGTGGTCGATGGCCAGGAAAACCCCTGGAGCACCATCCTGACCTCTAACTTCAACGAAGTTCAGGATTACGGCACCGAAACCCGCCACGTCTACACACCGTTCATCATGATGCTTTCCGAGCGTACCTGGGACCGTATGGCACCCGAGTACCAAGAGCTGGTGCTGGAAGCCGCGCGTCAATCCGCCGAGTACGAAATTCAACTCTCTGCTGAGTATGACGACTGGTCCCGTGAGCAGTTAGAAGCCCGCGGTATGCAGATCACTCGCTTGAGCGATGAGCAACTGGCCGCGTTCCAAGACGCCGTGCAGCCCGTTTATGAAGAGTGGGCGCCGCGCATTGGCGAAGATCTGATCGCTGAAATTCAACAGATCGTTGAAGATGCTAGCAACTAATACGCACCATTAAGCGCGCCATCGGGCAGGCCATTGTGCCTGCCCGACTTGTCAGTGCCCCTGGAGTTCTTATGACATCCTCCTCAACACCTCCCAACGCTGAATCCTCTTTGAGAGCGCCTACGATTGAAGATCCGTCGGTCTATTTAGACGACCCCAATCGCAAGCTGCTGGAAATTGATACTGAAACGCGTCAAGGCCCCGCGCTGTTTCGCTGGTTAACGCTTGGCATGGAGTATTTGATCGGCGCCATTTTAGTGGCGCTGATTGTGGCGGTGTCCAGCAATGTGGTGGGCCGTTCGCTATTTAACCACTCGCTGCCTTGGGTCGATGAGCTGGCGCGCATGCTGTTTATTTGGCTGGTGTTTATTGGCGCGGCCGCTGCGTTTGCCCGCTATGAGCACATTGCCGTGGATGCCTTGGTGCGGCGTTTGCCACTGCGCTTTGCGCATATGCTGTACTGCTTACAGCACCTAATTATTGCCGGTCTTATGCTGGTCATGGTGTTTGGCGGCTATCAAGTGCTGTCACGCTCCAGCGGGCGCTCTGCGATTATGGGCGTGCCCTTGAGCCTCGTGAGTCTTTCCCTAGTGCTGTGCGTCATCTTTATTGCCGCCGTCTCGCTTTGGCGGGTATGGATGAGCGTACGCGTGATTGTTCAACCACACGGCCAGTCGGCTGACGCGCAAGGGGAGTGATCACCATGCTGTGGATTTTCCTAGCCATTTTATTAGTGTCGATTGTGATCGGCTTGCCCATCGCGTTTGGTTTGGGAGTGGCGGCGCTGGTCATGGCGGTGCTCTCAGATATTCCGCTCTCGATTATGATTGAGCAGTCCATCCGTGGAGTGAACAGTTTTCCGCTGCTGGCCATTCCGTTCTTTATTCTGGTCGGTGAAGTAATGAGTAACGGCGGCATTGCGCGTCGTTTGATGGAGCTTGCGGGGGCGCTGGTCGGCTTTATGCGTGGCGGCCTGGGCCAAGTGGCCATTACCGGGTCTATGTTTTTCGGCGGTATCAGCGGCTCTGCCGTTGCCGATACGGCGGCCACCGGCTCGATGATGATTCCTTCCATGAAGCAGCAGGGCTATACCGCGGCCAACGCCACGGCCATCAATACGGTCTCATCGGTGATCGGGATTATTATTCCGCCTTCTATTCCGCTGATTCTGTACGGCATCGTCACCGAAACCTCCATCAGCCGCCTGTTCATTTCCGGCATTGTGCCTGGGCTACTGATTGGCGCTGCCCTGATGGTCACCACCTATATTCTGGCCAATAAGCAGGGCGGCGGCGTGCGCCAGTTCCGCTGGGACGTGCTGTGGAAAGCCTTTAAAGACGCCTGGCTGGCCCTGGTGTTACCGGTGATTGTCATTGGCGGTATTATTGGCGGCGTGTTCACCGCCACAGAAGCGGCGGTCGCGGCACTGCTTTACTCGCTGGCGATTTCACTGCTGGTTTACCGCGAGTTCAAGCTCAGCGAACTCATGGGTATGCTGATTCGTACCGCCAGGCTGACCGGGATGGTAATGATGCTGTTGGCCTTTGCCACCGTTATTGCGTGGTTCTTGACCATCAATATGGTTCCGCAAACGTTGGTACGTCAGGTACAGGCGATTACCCAGGAGCCGTTCCTTCTGCTGCTGATTGTGGCGGCACTGTTGCTGCTGGTGGGCTTTGTAATGGACCTCACGCCGGCCATGGTGATCATGGCACCCATGCTGGCCCCTATCGTCACATCGGTCGGCGTGGATGCCGCTTACTTTGGCGTGCTGATGGCCTTCATTCTGGGGATTGGGCTACTCACGCCGCCGGTGGGCACCTGTCTTTACGTGGGCTGTGGCGTGGGTAAAGTCTCCATGGAGTCTTTGGTCAAGGCCATGTTGCCTTATTATGCCGCGCTGCTTGTGGTGCTGGTGCTGCTCATCGCCTTCCCAAGCATCGTGACTTGGTTGCCCGACCTCACCGCCGTGCGCGGTAACTGATAGGAGCCGCGTGTGACGACTGATTCAAATCATAACGGCTCATATCGCATTCTCGTCATGGGGGTGTCAGGTTCGGGGAAGTCGCATATTGGTCAGCAGCTAGCGGCCAGTATGGAAGCCACCTTTATTGATGGCGATGACCACCACTCGCCAGCCAACGTAGCCAAGATGGCCAGCGGTACACCGCTGAACGACGATGACCGTCGCGACTGGCTAGCAACCCTGGCTGGGCTATTTGCCGAGTATAAGGCGCGGGGTGAGTCGGTGGTGATTGCCTGCTCTGGCCTGAAGCGGCGCTACCGCGACCGCCTGAGAGAGGGGGATAGCGCGCTGCGTATTCTTTACCTAGAAGGCACGCATGGGCTGCTGCGCGAGCGCTTAGAAACTCGTGCCGGGCACTTCTTTAAGGGCGACAGTATGTTAGCCAGCCAGCTAGCCGACCTAGAACCACCGGCAGCAGATGAGGCGGTGACGCTCTCCATCAGCCTAACACCGGCGGTGATCGTCGAGCGTTTTAGCGCCACGCTGGTGCCCGAACAGCGCCGCTCATTAGGCTAAAGGAAGGGATAGGCGGCGGGCTCTACTATTCGTTATGGTAGGGTTCGAGCGCCATCCATTGTACAAGGCAGCGACGCCATTGAAGAAAAAACGCCCTACATTACAAGATATTGCTGATCGCGTTGGTGCCACCAAGATGACCGTTAGCCGCTGTTTACGCGACCCGGAAACGGTATCGGAAGGGCTTCGAGAGCGCATCTTCGGCATCGCCGAGCAGCTTGGTTATATACCCAATCGCGCCCCGGATCTGCTCTCCCGCGCGACCAGTCACTCGATAGGCGTACTGGTCCCCTCGTTGACCAACCAAGTATTTGCCGACGTCATCGTGGGGATCGAAGCCCATACCGAACCGGCAGGCTATCACTTGATGCTCTCCCACTACGGCTATAGTCAGGAGCTCGAGGAGCGCAGCCTTGCCTCGCTACTGTCGTATAACGTAGATGGGGTGATTCTCTCTGACCATGATCACACGCCGCGCAGCCTGCGTATGTTAGAAACCGCTGGCATTCCCATTGTGGAGATTATGGATACCCACCGCCCGCCGCTGCAGCAGGCAGTGGGCTACGATAACGTCCGTGCCGCCTATGATATGGTGAGTGAGATGATGCGCCGTGGTCGCCGCCAAGTTATCTACTTGGCCGTGCGTTTGGATGAACGTACCCGCCAGCGTGAGCTGGGCTATCGTCAAGCCATGGAAGAGCATGGGCTACCCCCCGTAACGCTGCAGAGTAGCCAGCGCTCCTCCTATACCGTGGGGGCTGCGTTGATGCAGGAAATTCAGCGTAACTACCCCGAAACAGACGCTATTTTTTGTACCAATGACGACGTGGCCGTGGGCGCTTACTTCGAGTGTCTACGCCAAGGCATCGGTGTGCCCGAACACATAGCGATTGCCGGGTTTCACGGCCACGATGTTGGTCAGGCAATGACGCCCCGCCTTGCCAGCGTTGTCACGCCCCGTAAGGCGATTGGCGAAGCCGCCGCAAAGGCCCTGCTGGCGCGGATCCGTGGCGAAGCGCTGGAGCAGAAAGTGGTGGATTTGGGGTATCGTATCGAAGCGGGTAAAACGCTATAGCGTCCATCCTAAAAACTGTTTGGCTGCTTACGATAACCTCGTTAGGTTAGCGTTTTATCCTGTTACGCCCGAGCGTGCGAGGCCGCTGTGAAGATTACCCAATTAACGGTTTATCCGGTGAAATCCCTGCAGGGGATTGATGTGTCCCAAAGCGAGATCCATGCCCATGGCCTCGCTTGGGATCGCCGTTGGATGCTGGTGGATGCCCAGCAACGCTTCGTCACCCAGCGCCAGCTACCTGCGCTGGCCACGATCTCCGTGGCGTTGACCTCCGATGCTCTGGTGCTCTCTCACCCCACCGTCGAGCCAATTTCCATTTCACTGGAAGAGCCCAAGGGCAACTTGCGGCTGGTATCGGTGTGGAGTGATCACTGCAAAGCGCTGCCGGAGAGCGAGGCAGTGTCCGAGTGGCTAGAGGCGGCATTGGGTGAACCGGCCAAGGGTGTGAGTCTGGTGCGTTTCGCCACTACCTTTACACGGGCGGTGGAGGACGATTTTCTGGCCGGTGGCGAGGCGCACACCTACTTTGCCGATGGTTATCCCTTTTTGATCACCACTACCGGTTCGCTGGATGCGTTGAACAACGCGCTGGTGGCGGGCGGCAATACACCGGTGCCCATGAATCGGTTTCGGCCCAATATCGTGGTGGATTGCGACGAGGCTTGGCAAGAGGATGGTTGGGCGACGATCGAGAGCGGCAGCTATCAGCTCACCCTGCGCAAACCCTGCCAGCGCTGCAAAATCACCACCGTCGACCAGCAGACCGGCACGATTCCTACTCAAGCCGAGCCACTGAAAACGCTGCTGGCACTGAATACCCAACCCCACTTGAAGGGCGCGCACTTTGGCCAAAACGCCACGTTGACGGCGGGGGAAGGTGGCGTCATTCGTGTGGGGGAAGTGGTCTCCGTAACGCCCCGCTAGGCCTAAAGCGTAGCATTTTCGTGGCAATGGCAGTGCCCAGTAGGGTAATCACCATGCCAGCAATGACCTGTAGGCTCAGCGTTTCCTCCAGCAGCACATAGCCCCACAGCAGGGCGCTAACGGGGACGAGAAACGTCACCGTCGAGGCCGCCGTTGCGCCCGCGCTTGCCAGTAAGCCAAGCCAGCGAATCCTTTTTATTGTCCGCAGTGAGCGCCAGCAGTTTTATCGTCGGGGTTTAGAGGTTTCGACAGCCACATAGAATCACTGCTCAGAATCAGCTACGCTGAATGAGCACCGAACGTAACCCTGCGTTCATCCTGCGAGAAGCACACTACCCTAGGAAAGGAGAACAGAATGGATAGTAAAGCAAGCGCACATTGGGAAGGTGGTTTGAAAGATGGCCAAGGCAAAGTCGCCACGGAAAGCGGCGTACTGGATGCAGGTTACTCCTTCAAGCAGCGTTTCGAAGGCGAGCCCGGCACCAACCCAGAAGAGTTGATCGGCGCCGCACACGCCAGCTGTTTCTCGATGGCCCTATCGATGATCCTTGGTGAGAAAGGCTACACCGCCGACGCCATCGATACCCAGGCAAAAGTCACGCTGTCGCAAAGCGATGCCGGTTTTGATATCTCCAGCATTCACCTGGACGTGGAAGCCAGCGTGAGCGGTGCCGACGACGCTGCTTTTCAGGAAGCCGCCGAAACCGCCAAGGCCAACTGTCCAGTATCTAAAGTCCTCAAGGCCGATATCACGATGTCTGCCAAGTTGAAAGGCTAATATCTGGCACTGCCTTAGGGCAGCGCTTGGCAGCGTGTTGTATACCGTTGTCGCCACTCACATACGAGAAGGTCCTTGCCGAATGGCAAGGCCCTTTTTGCGAGCAATGGCTGCTATGTACTCGTTAAAGTACTGCTTAGCTCTGTGTCGCGCATCTCGTTAGCGTTGTCTTCGCTATTGTTCATCTCGGTGTCGAGCTCGGTGCGAAGATCATCGTTATCAAGAAAATGCTAGATAAAGGTTAAACGGCTGCGACAGTCTGGCGAATTGACCCGCTGCCTATGGCTGTGCATATTCATTTTCATCGTCATCAAGATCGCCGTAGAGCGATAGCGACATAGAGAGATTTTCCAATGACCCTGACAGACCCTTCATGGCTGTTTCAGCCATTGAAACAGCGCTTGGCTGGCGGTGTTGTGGCATTAGGCGCTTGGCTGATGACAGCCAGCGCGATCGCCAACGATACTGAGCTGCCGAAAGGCCATTTTTTACTGCCCGAGTCGGGCAATATGGTGGGCGAAGTGTATACCGTCACTGCGAGTGAAGAGGACACGCTACTGGATATTGCCCGAGCGCATAACGTGGGCTACGAAGAGATCCGCATGGCTAACCCGGACGTGAGTCTGTGGGTGCCTGGCGAAGGCACCGAGGTCACCATTCCGGGGCAGTTCATCCTTCCTGACGAGCCTCGCACTGGTATCGTGATCAACGTTGCCGAGCTGCGCATGTATTACTACCCCGAGGCCGAAGATGGCCATGCTCCCCGTGTCGAAACCTATCCCATCGGCATTGGCCGCGATGCCTACAATACGCCGTTGGGTATCACCGAAACCACCATGCGCTTGGAAAATCCGGCATGGTACCCGCCTGAGTCGATCCGCCGCGAGGCCGCCGAGCGTGGTGACCCGCCGCCTGCGGTCGTACCGCCTGGACCGGATAACCCGCTGGGTCAATATGCCATTTTGTTGGATATTCCCGGTTATCTGATTCATGGCACCAATCAACCTGACGGGATTGGTATGCGCGCCAGTCGCGGCTGTATTCGCATGTACCCCGAGGATATCGAGTCAGTCTTCTGGCGTGTGCCAGTGGGCACACAGGTGAACATCATCGATGCGCCGATCAAGCTGGGGTGGGGAGCCGACGGCGAGGCCTACATTCAGGCGTTCACGGCGACCGATGAGCAGGCCTTTGGCATGGAAACGCTGTTGAACGTGGTGAGCCTGATCGAAGAGCATAAAGGGGAAGGTCGTGCCAACTACGAGCAGGTGAGCCGCGTGTTGGAAGAAGCCAGCGGCCAGATCGTGCCACTTAGCTAACCAATGTTCACTCGGCATCAGGCGGCAACGCGGGGACCAGCGAGAGCGCTACCGCCTGACGCACTAAGGCGGCCACATTGGCCGCTCCCATCGCCTTCATCGCCCGCAGTCGATACACCTCGACGGTTTTGGCGCTGATGCCCATGTGATCGGCGATTTCACGGCTGGTCATGCCCTCTGCAACATGCTGCACGATGCGCTGCTCTTTGGGGCGCAGGGCGTCGAACTCTGTTTGTAATCGTGCCAGTGCCTGGGTCTGTTGATGCTGCTGTTCGGTATGGCTGAGTGCTTGCTGCACTACATCGATGAGCTGCTGATGATTGAAGGGCTTCTCGATAAAGTCGAATGCGCCGTTCTTCAATGCTGCCACCGCCATGGGAACGTCGCCGTGACCGGTCATCATGATGAGGGGCAGGCGGCTGCCCTGGTCAACGAGCTGTTGTTGCACCTGAAGACCACTCATACCCGGCATGCGAACGTCCAGCAGTAGCGCGCCAAAGGTTTCGTGCTCCGTGGTTAAAAAGGCGTCACCGCTGGCGAAAGCGCGGGAGGTGAGCCCTACCGATTCCAATAGCCACACCAGCGATTCCCGAAGCGCGTCGTCGTCATCGACCACCGCGATGGCGCTAGTCTTGGGCGAAGAGGCAGTCGTAGGCGCATTAGCCGAGGGCATCAAACGTCGGTCTCCGTGCGTAGAAATACGTCAAAACAGGCACCTTTAGCGCTGTCGGTGCGCAGGGAGAGGGCGCCTCCCATACTTTCCACCAGTGTGCGGCTAATGGCTAGCCCCATGCCAAGCCCTTCATCACGGGTGGTAAAAAAAGCGTCAAAAATCATGGGCTGATACCTCGGGTCGACCCCCGGCCCTTCGTCCTCCACGCTTAGCGTGATTTGTCGCTGGCCGCTTCGCCGTGCGCTGACGCGCACTGTTTTGGCATCAACCACTCGACGGCTGGCAGTCAGCGCATTCAGCAATAAATTAACGATGACCTGTTCCAAGGCAATCGCGTCGCCGTAGATCCGCGGCAGCCCAGCGGGAAGCTCTACCGTTAGACCCACCGCTGCCTGTTGGTACTGCCAGTCGCAGAGCCCGCAGGCGGCCGTCACTACGTCAGCCAACACCAGTGGGCGTACTTGATGGCTACGCTTTCGGACGAAGCTGCGCAGATGCCGCAGACGCTGGGCGAGGCGCTGTACCTGCTCGTCGATGCGCTCTAGAGGTAGTTGAAGCTCGCTGGCGAGGGGCGTGGGTTGCTGCTGGCACTTTAGCAACGCGCCGCTGGTGTAGTTGGCAATGGCGCCTAAGGGTTGATTCAGCTCGTGGGCGATATTGGAGGCAAGTTCGCCTGCGGCAGCTAGCCGGTTAGCGTGGGCAATCTGCTCTTGGTGGCGACGCGCCTGGGCTTCTGCGGCTTTGCGGGCGCTAATATCGCGATTCACCAAGGCAAAGTGACCAGGCTCTGCCCCCCTGCTGCGGTGGGCCAGTACCACACTGAGCACCGGCACGCTGCCGCTTGCGGTGCGCATCTCCAGCTCACCGCTCCATGAGCCGTAACGCTCCACGGCGGGAAATACCACCTCATTTAATAAGCGCAGCGAGTCGGCTTGGTATAGCTCACTGAGTGCAGTAGACGCTTCGTTGGGCAAGGCAAAGCAGCGGCGAGCGGCTTCGTTAGCGCTGAATACCTGCTGGTTTGGCCCTAAAAACAGCACGTAGTCGGTGGTGGATTCGACCACCTGCGCCAAACGCTCGCGAGTGGCTTCAGCCTCAATACGACGTCCAACGTCTCGGGAGACGCACAGGATATCGATCAATTCGCCGGTCTCTGTATCCCGCCGGGTGCGGCTGGTGGTTTCAAACCATACGTAATGGCCCGCTTTGGCGCGGAAACGGTAGGTTTGCTGATAGAAACCGTCGTGGTAGTAAACCCGCGGTGACTTGTTGAGCAGGTCGTTCAAATCCGCTGGGTGAAAAAGCTGATACGCGGAGACGCCGATGAGTTCGTCGGGTTCATAGCCCAGCAGCTCCCGCGCGGCCTGAGAGGCATACAAAAACGTGCCGTCTCGGGCGTGGCGGGAGATCAGGTCGGTGGTGCTCTCGGCCAGCCACTGATAGTGGCGCTTTTCCTCCTCGAGTGCGGCGTTGCGCGCTTCTAAGGTGGCCAATTTTGCTGCTAGGGTTGCCTCTCTCTTATTGCTCATAAATTAGCGGGCAGGATCTAATACGCCGCCCATGGATGCGTTGCGGCGGAACCAGCCCGCAATGCTAGCGCGAGGCTGGCGGGTGGGTAGCACTTCGTGGGGAATGGTTTCCGATAAAAAGCAGGCAAACGTACCGGCTTCGGGCACCACGCGGGCCACTTCCAGGGTTGGGTCGTCCGGGTGATAAATCACCATTTCACCGCCGCCGTCGCTCGGCCAGTCGGGGTTCAAATAGCCGACGGTGGAAATCACGCGGTTGGCCCGCCCGCGAAAGCTGTCCAAGTGGCGCTGGTAGAAGGCTCCGGCAGGGTAGTGAGCAAAGTGGGCTTCGTACTCAAACAGGCCAAGAAATAGCGCTTGGTTGAGAGACTGCTGTAGCTCTGCCATAGCATCCAGGTATCGGCGCTGAGCGTCGCTCTCTCGGTCTAGCCAATGGATAGCATCACCCCGGATATCTTTACGTAAGTGGTGCTGCTGGCCTCGGCCAATGCCAGCCTCATCCAGCGCGTCGTGTTCGGCGAGGTGGTGGATCTCGCGGTGCAGCGCTTGACACAGAGCCGAGTCGATCACCCCTTTCCCCACATACCAACCTTGTTCCACCAGCGCGTCGACCAGCTCCAAATGGGCTTGCGGGTCAAGGGCGGGAGAGTCCAGTTCAGATAAAGCGATCATTTCGTGATTCTCGTAACGGGCGCGCGTTCGGCTTTGGCCGAGCGACTGCTTGTGGGGGTGCGTCGTTCGGGGTAGTGGCGTAGGGCGCCGGGCGGGCGCTGATAAAGGTCAATCTCCATTCCAAAACCCTCGGCCAACAGCTCCACCAACATCATGGCAGATAATCCCCAAATCACGTGACCATCGACGTGATAGCTGGGCACATAGTGGGCGACGCCATCGACGGTAATCACATCGGTATGGGTGCGCTGGTCGTCTAAAAAGTGGCTGAGCGGGACTTCAAAAATAGCGTCCAGCTCCGCTGGGTCTGCCACCAGCGGTAGATCCGGTGGAATAATACCCACCCAGGGCGTCACGCGAATGCCGTGAAGCGAAATGACGTCCGACAGCCGCCCCAGGGGCTGTACCAGGCCAGGGGCTAACGCAATCTCTTCTTCTGCTTCCCGCAACGCCGTGGCGTATAGATCAGCGTCACCCGGTTCACGTTTACCGCCAGGAAAAGCGACTTGGCCACGGTGGGTATTCAAGTGGCTGGCTCGGCGAGTAAACAGTAGGGTGGGGGCAGGGCGCTCAACAATCGGCATGAGCACGGCAGCTTCCGGCAGTGCTACATGGTCTAGCCGTTGAGGGGTATGCTGTTGCAGCCGTTTGCGCAGTTTCTCTAACATAGGAGTCTCTTTACTTTGCTCTCTTTTACCCAGCCACGGTGATCATCGTCAAGCACGTTGATGCCTCGACCCACCAGCCGTAGAGAAAACGCGATGAACTTTTGTAGTCAGTGTGGTGAGAAAGTCCGGTTTGCCGTTCCCGAGGGAGACGATCGCCCCCGCTACCTGTGCGATGCCTGCGGTACCATTCACTACCAGAATCCGCGCATTGTGGCGGGTACGCTGCCGGTGAGCGGCTCCAAAGTGCTGCTCTGCAAGCGAGCGATCTCCCCTCGAAAAGGGTACTGGACGCTACCGGCGGGGTACATGGAGAACGCCGAGACCACCCAGCAGGCCGCCACGCGGGAAACCTGGGAGGAAGCCTTCGCTGAGGTCACGCTGGGCGACTTGTACACGCTGATCGATCTTCCGCATATCAACCAAGTCTATATGATCTTTCGCGCGGATTTGGTGGGCGGCTTTGGTGCCGGGCCAGAGAGCCTGGAGGTGGCGCTATTCGAGGAACACGAGATTCCTTGGGACGCGCTGGCCTTCCCCACCATCGAGCGCACGCTGCGCCACTACTTTGCCGACCGCGAAAACGCCGTGTTTCCGCTGCATATCAGCAAAATCACGCCTGAAGATCGCGAGCGCTATGTGGGTAGCGCCTAGCTTGTTCTATAGGTCGGCAAGCTGCCATACGTCGTAGGCGACTTCTTCATAGGGATGCGCCAGTTTGAGCGCGGCAATAGCGGCCTGAATATGCTCGTCGGCGCAGACCAGCTCGACCTTGAACTCCTCAACGGTTTCCAGCTTACCGATCTGACCAATATGTGGCTCTGCACCATCGAGGGGACGAAACTGGCCAGTACCACGCGTTTGAAAGCAGGTGTGTTCGTAATCGCCAATCCGCCCCGCGCCGGTTTCGAATACGGCGTTTTTAACGCTTTCAGCACTTTCAATGGGAACAAAAAACGCGAGCTTATACATAATCAGAGGCCTCCCTTGGGTAATGACGTAACGCTGTACTGCCAATGTTAGCGGATAGCACACTACTGGTCTTGGCGCAGGCTTTGTATGATGGCGTTTTTCAATATAAGCGGCGAACCAACCCATGGATAAGTTTGAAGTAAAGCTCGACCAAGCAGCCAGGGCCGCCTGGATGTCCTATGTGGGCGGCATGACCCAGGATGAGATTGCCACTCAGCTTGGCGTCTCACGCCCTGGCGTCCAACGCTTACTAGCCCTGGCGCGCCAAGAGGGGTTGGTGAAAGTGCATATCGATCACCCCATTTCCACCTGTATGGCGCTGGGCAGCGCGCTGCGGGAGCGTTTTTTATTGCCTGCCCCCGTGGTGGCGGAGTCGCTGGCGGAAAAAGAGGCCATGCTCTCGCAGCGTTTGTTCAAAGCGATTGCCGACGTGGCGAGGTGGTGGACTGCTCGATCACCCGGCGCGTGACTAGCCTGCCGCTTGAACGCTTTGGCAAACATCTGATGCGTACCATGAGGCGTATCAGCGCTACATGGCGCTGTTGGCGCAGCGTCACTCGCTTTAATACTAATACCCATTGCTGCAAATGCCGCCCACTCTATGCACCATAACGCCAGCGCCTGTCTCATCGACAGGCGCTGGCGTGGCAGCAGGGCGGGGTGTGCCCAGGCGGCTTACCAGGATTTATAAGGCAGGAACTTGCCGTTCAAGGTGAGCAGCACGCGGTCGCCCTTGGGGTCTTCGATTTTGTCCACTTCCATGGTGAAGTCGATGGCGCTCATGATGCCGTCTCCAAATTTTTCTTGCACCACATCTTTCAGTGTCTCGCCGTATACGCCGACCACTTCGTACAGGCGGTAGATGAAGGGGTCTTGGGGGATGGCTTCATCCCACGCCTTTGTTGGGAAGGCCGTGAGCGCGGTGGCCACATCGCTCTCTACTTCTAGAACGTCGCAAAGCTTATGGGCGACATCTGCACTGGCGCTATTCATGCCGTAACACGCAGAGGCAACCCACACCGGTGACATGCCCACAGCGCTGGCAATGTCGTCCCAACTCATTTTTTTACGGGCTTTGGCAGCCAGCAGGGTATGACGCATTTCGAGCTTATCCATGACGGATCTCCTTGGGAGTGAACTTCACTAGGTTTTCTTGGGGTTCGGTGGCAGGGGATGCCGGGGTTGAATCAGTGGTGGCCTCGGCATCCTCGAGTTGCACCGGGTTGACCGGCGTGGGATAGCGCAGGCCTTGTTCGTCGAACTCCTGGGTGCGTAGCTCGCTGGAGCGGTTCACCAGGAAATCGACCAGGTAGTTACGAATCGTGTAGAAGTGCGGATGCTTGACGATCTCTGCCCGCTGGCGGGGCCTTGGCAGGTCAATCTCCACCGCTTCGGCGATACGCGCTTGGGGGCCGTTGGTCATTAAGAAGATGCGGTCGGCCAGTAAGATCGCTTCGTCCACATCGTGAGTGATCATGAACACGGTTTGCTGATCCTGGCTCCAAATTTTGATCAGCTCGTCTTGAATGACGCCCCGGGTCAGCGCATCCAGCGCGCCGAACGGCTCATCCAACAGCAGCAGTTTGGGTTTGGTGGCAAACGCCCGGGCGATGCTCACCCGCTGGCGCATACCGCCAGAGAGCTGGGAGGGCTTGCGGTCTACCACCTCTTTCAAGCCGACCATTTCCAGGTACTTCATGCTGTGGTCGGTGACTTCACGATCGCTCCACGCTTTCCAGCGGGCGCGTACGCCGAAACGAACATTTTCCAACGCGGTGAGCCAGGGCAGCAGACTGTAGTTTTGGAACACCACGCCGCGCTCAAGGCCAGGGCCGCTGATCTCTTTGTTCTCCATTACCATGGAGCCTTCGGAGAACTGATCCAGCCCGGCGAGCGCGTTCATAATGGTGGATTTACCGCAGCCAGAGTGGCCGATGATACACACGAATTCGCCTTTCTCGAGCTGAAAACTGATGTTCTCGAACACCGTCAGCGGTTCCGCCTCTTTACTGGCGCCGGGGAAGCGCTTGGCGGCTTTTTGTACCTCTACAAAAGCATGACTCATGGTCGGCTCCTTATTCGGCGTAAGTGACAAAGCGGGCAATATAGGCAAGCGACATATCCAGCAGCATGCCCACCACGCCGATCATCAGGATGGAGAAGATCACGCTGGTTAAATCGAGGTTGTTCCACTCGTTCCAGACGTAGTAGCCAATGCCGGTGCCGCCCACCAGCATCTCGGCGGCCACAATAACCAGCCAGGCGATGCCAATGGAGATCCGCATGCCGGTCAGAATGGTGGGTGCGGCCGCAGGCAGAATCACCTTGAAGGCCGTTTGCAGCGATGAAAGCTCGTGGGTGCGGGCCACGTTCACCCAGTCGTTGCGTACGCCTGCCACGCCAAAGGCCGTGTTGAGCAGCATGGGCCAAATAGAGCAGATAAAGATCACGAAGATGGCAGAGGCTTCAGAGTCGCGAATGATGAACAGCGCCAGCGGCATCCAGGCCAGCGGGGAGATGGGCCGCAACACCTGAATGAACGGGTTGAGCGCTCTGTACGCCAGCGGCGACATGCCAATCAAAAAGCCAATGGGAATCGCCACCAGCGCGGCCAGCAAATAGCCGCTGAGCACGCGATACAGCGAATAGCCCAGCTGAATGCCAATGCCTTTGTCGTTGGGACCTGCATCGTAAAAGGGGTTAGAGAGCTCCTGCCACGCTTTCACGGCGATTTCCGAGGGCGGCGGTACTTTAGCGCTCTCATCGGCCCCGGCCAGCAGCTGCTCATACTCGCTCAGCTCGGCGCCTCCTCCCATGAGAGGCGATTGATTTAGTCCTTCCCAAACGCCCAGGCCCACGACTAGCAGCATAACGGCGAGAATGGTGGCACGAACGTTTAGGCTTAATTTCCACTCGGTAGTGGTGCGGTCCATGGTTAACCCCTCCGAATCGCGAAGCTGTCGACGTACGCTTCAGGCTGGGTGTAATCAAAGGTTTTACCCATGATTTGGTAGTTGCGGGCGGTCTCTTCCGGCGCCTCGTAGCCAAGCTCACGCATCACGGTTTGAGCGTCGGTGGCCAGGTACACATCCCGAGCAATCTGCTGATAATCCACGTCGCCTTCGATATAGCCCCAGCGCTTCATCTGCGTCAGGATCCACACCGCCATGGAGTGCCAGGGGAAGGGGTCGAAATCGATGCGGTCGGGCACGTTCTGTACGCCGCCTAAACCGTCGGCAAAGCGCCCGGTGAGCACCTGCTCAATCACGGTGACAGGCTGGTTGAGATAGTTCGTGGGTGCGATGGCTTCGGCGATTTCTGAACGATTCGCGGGGTCGGAGGAGTACTGGGTGGCATCGATAATCGCCCGCAGCAGCGCGCCGTAGGTGTTCGGGTTTTCGCGAGCAAAGCGGGCGCTGGTGGCAAAGGCGCAGCAGGGGTGGCCGTCCCAAATCTCTTTGGTCAGCAGGTGAATAAAGCCGATGCGCTCAAACACCGCGCGCTGGTTGAACGGGTCGGGGGATAAGAAGCCGTCGATATTGCCTGCCCGAAGGTTGGCGACCATTTCGGGGGGCGGAATCACGCGAATCTGAATGTCCTGATCCGGGTCCAGGCCGTGCTCGGCCACGTAGTAGCGCAGTAGGAAGTTGTGCATGGAGTACTCAAACGGCACGCCAAAGATGAAGCCTTTCCACTGCTGCGGGTCGCGCTTATCCAGATGGTCGTTATGCAGCACAATGGCTTGGCCGTTGATATTTTCTACCGCAGGCATAATGAACGGCTCAGGGGTCGAGCCTGCACCGAGGGTCATGGCCAGCGGCATGGGCGTTAGCATGTGCGCCGCGTCGTATTCGCGGTTGAGAGATTTATCCCGCGCCACCGCCCAGCCAGCAGTTTTGATGACCGAGACATCCAGGCCGTAGCGCTCATAAAAGCCCATGGGGTGGGCCATGATAATGGGCGTGGCGCAGGTAATGGGAACGAAGCCGACATTAAGCTGGGTTTTCTCAAGCGGCCCTAAACTCTCTTTGACGGCGGCTTTGATCGAATCTAGGGGAAATAGGCTCGCTAACGCCGCGGCGGCGGTGCCGCCGCCCACCAGCTTCATAAACTGACGACGGTGCATGTCGCTATGGCCAAACATGCCGCGCACTAAGGCGCTTTCGACCACTCGATCCATGACGTCATCGGCGTTGCTTGGCGTTAACGATGGTGCCACTGCGTTTGGCTGATGCGGGGACCTAGCACTGTTGGGTTGGGAGGGGGAGCACTGATGGCAATCGCACTGCCGTCCGTGAATCAGTGATTGGCGATGATCGAATGGGTTGCCAAGACTGCTGGGGTCGTTGTTCTCTTTCATGGACGTTCACCTCACAGGAGCAAAAGGGCTTTAGACTGCGCCGTCTTGGTGCGAAACGTTTCCCTGCGGCGCTACTTAGTAGATAGCGACTTACGTGCCATAACGTCTTGTTTTGGATTTAATTGCATAAAATCAAATGTTTACTATTTTGGTTGGCGGCATTTTTTGAATAGCAAAAACTCACGAAATTTCGTTAATAACGATATTTCGTTGTTTAAATAACGAAAGTTCGTGATTGGCCCGTTGTTTGTATGGAGTAAGCGACATCCTGCTGGCAAATGAGGAGCCTGCGATGCACGCTGCCACCCTGAAAGATGATGCTCACCCGACCTTAACGCTGATGGCGCACCACACGCCGCTGGCCATGGTGATTATTGACCCGCTCAGCGACCGGTTAATTGACGCTAATACAGCGGCGTGCCAACTGCTGCTGATTCATGAGCAGCCGCTTACGACCCCTTTTAGCCACCGTTTAAGCGCTTCATTGCCGCTATGGGTCAGCTTTACCGATGAGGTGCTGACCACCGGCCAAGGATGGTCGGATGATTTGGTGCTGCTGGATAGCGTGCGCCAGCCTCGCCATGTTGAGGTCTATGGGAAACGCTTACACGACTCCTCAAAGCTGTTGCTGACGGTGATTGATCGCAATAAAGCCGAGCAGCGCCGCGCTAAGGCGGAGCTTAGCCGCCAGCACCGCCAGGGGGAGGTGGGTTGGCAGCGAGTCGAGCAGGTGTTCGAGCGAATCGAAAAGCAGAACCAGCTGATTCTAAGCGCCGCCGGGGAGGGTATTTACGGCTTGGATGCGGAGGGTAAAACGACCTTCGTTAATCCAGCCGCTGAGCGCATTCTCGGCTGGAGCACCGAGGATATGGTGGGTCATGATGCGCATTTAATGTTTCACCACACCCACGCCGATGGTAGCCACTTTCCGGTACAGCAGTGCCCTATTCACGCCTCGTTTAGCGATGGCCAGGTGCACCATGTGGATGACGAAGTGTTCTGGCATAAAAATGGCGAGGCCATTCCCGTGGAGTACACCAGCACACCGATTTTTGAAATGGGCCGATTAGTGGGAGCGGTGGTCCTGTTTCGCGATATTCGCGAGCGTAAGCGCGCCGAACAGCAGCTGCGCGATGCGCTGGAAGAGGTGGAGTCGCTCAAACGCCGGTTGGAACTTGAGAACCAGTACCTGCAAGAAGAGATTAAGGCCGAAGTGAACCACCGCAATATCGTCGGCAACAGCCCGGCGGTGGCCAAATTGATCCAGCAGATTGCCATGGTGGCGCCGACCGGGGCCAACGTCTTGATCAGCGGTGAGTCCGGCACGGGCAAGGAGCTGATTGCCAGGGCCATTCATGCCGGAAGTGGGCGCAGCGACCGGCCGCTGATTCGGGTCAACTGTGCCGCCATACCGCGAGATCTGTTCGAAAGCGAGTTCTTTGGCCATGTCAAAGGGGCCTTTACCGGAGCGATGCAGGATCGTCCGGGGCGTTTCGAGCTGGCCCACGGCGGCACGCTGTTTCTTGACGAGGTAGGAGAAATTCCGCTGGAGCTGCAGAGCAAGCTGCTGCGCGTATTGCAGGATCAGCAGTTCGAGCGAGTGGGGGACAACCGCACCCGCGAGGTGGACGTGCGCGTGATTGCGGCCACCAACCGTGATTTGAAAGAGATGATCGACGCCGGGCATTTCCGAGAGGATCTCTATTTCCGGCTCAACGTGTTTCCCATCGATTCAGTGCCGCTGCGCAAGCGCATCGAGGATGTGCCCTTGCTGGCACGACATTTTCTGCACCGCGCCTGCTTGAAGTTCAACAAGCCGGGCGTGCGTATTCCTCCGGCTCAGTTGGAGCTGCTGACCCTCTACCCATGGCCTGGCAATATCCGCGAGCTCGAAAACGTCATCGAACGACAGGTGATCGTGACCCAGGACCGCCGGCTCTGCTTCGACGACCTGTTGCCGCCGGAGCCCAGTGTGCCGGGGCAGGTCATGGCGGAGCGTGACAAGGGCGCCGAGCCTCTTGCCGAGACACCGATGACCGAACAGGCGCTACAGCAGCACCAGCGGGACAACGTGCTGAAGGCGTTGGCATCGACACAGGGCAAGATCTCTGGCGCGGGTGGGGCGGCGGAGCTATTGGGCGTCAAACCGACGACGCTGGCCTCCCGGTTGCAAAAGTGGGGCATCGACCCGCGTCGATTCAGGCGTCGTGAATGTAAAAAGCCCCCTGCCAACGGTGCATTGGACTAAGGTAAAAGGTGCTGGGCTGGGCAGGCACTTTGTACACACAAATTCGCCAAGTTCAAGGCTAGCATACATACATGAATGTAACTATAATGCCACTCTTTCATAATGGTGCCGTGCTGCGCCGTCTTACGTTGACACCTAGAGGCAATCCCATGCGACTAGCACACTGGGCAGTCAATGCCCCCTTTCGCCCCCTGTTGTTAGCAGTGCTCACGTCTTCTTTTATCCTGCCAGCTCAAGCGGCGGATCTTGTGACCATCGCCCGCGATGCGCTGCAAAACGATGCCACTCTGGCCGCGGCGCGTGCCCAGCTGCTGGCCGCCGAGGCCGGCACTGACGTCGAGCGTGGCGCCCTGCTGCCCCAGGTCAACACCGACGCCAGCGTCAGCAATACTCGCATCTATTCCCGTCAGCTTTTCAACTTTGGTGGTAATAGCATCGGTGCTAGCAGCTTCGGCACCGACAATAATTACAGTAGCACCAGGCTGAATCTCGATGCCTCGCAGGCGTTGTTCGATGCCACCAGCAGCGCGCGGCTCAACCGCGCCCGGCGTCAGCTCGATCAGCAGACACTGTCGCTGGAGGTGACCCGCCAGCAACTGCTGTTCGACGTGTCCGAGGCCTACTTCGAGATTCTGCGGGCCTACGATATCCTGGAGGCACGGCGTGCCCAGGAGGCTGCCATCGGTCGCCAGTTCGAGCAGGCGCGCGAGCGCTTCAATGTAGGCCTGATCGCCATCACCGAGGTTCACGAGGCGGAGGCCTCGTTTGATCTGGCCCGCGCCCAGCGTATCGCCGCCGAGAGTGCCATGCAGGTCAACTTCGAGGCCCTGGAGCAGCTCACCGGGCGCCGCTACGCAAGCATCGAGGGCCTGGCCGGGGAGTTGCTCATCGATGTGCCCAAGCCCAGGGAGCGCGGCGCCTGGGTCGCGCTGGCCATGGACAATAGCCCTCAGGTATTGTTGGCCGACGCCGGGGTCGAGGTGGCGCATAGCGAGGTTGAGCTGTCGCGTGCCGAGCGTCTGCCGCTGCTGGAAGCCTTCGCTAACTACCAGTATTTCGAAAGTGATCAGGACCAACTGATCGGCAATGACTCCAATAGCCAATTGGGGCTGCGTGCTTCCATGCCGCTCTACACCGGGGGTACCATCTCCGCGCAGATCCGCCAAAGCACCTATAGCCTGGAGGCCAGTCAGTACGACTTCGAGTCTCAGCGCCGCACTACGATTCAACAGGTTCGCTCGCTCTATACCCAGGTCAGCAACAACGTCGAAACGGTCGAAGCGCGCCAGCAGGCCATCGTGTCCAACCGCAGCGCGCTGGAAGCGACCCGCGCGGGTTACGAAGTGGGTACGCGCAATATCGTCGACGTGCTCAATGCCGAGCAAAGTCTCTATAACGCCATCGCCAATTATGCCGAGGCGCGTTACGACTATGTCGTGAATCTGCTGTCGCTGCGTCAGCAGGCAGGGCTGCTCGATGTCGAGGCCATCGAAGAAGTGAACGCGTGGCTCACGGGCGAGGACATCCACTTTATCCTACCGGAAAGCAATGAGCCCGACGCGTATCAGCGTGCAATGGATATTGGTGCACCGCCCACTCCAGGTGCCTGACGTACGCTGTGCATGCCTTCTTGGCGATCGGTCAATGTTTAGAAAAATGAATGGGAATTCGACGCATGAAAAGAGTGATTCACTTAGGTAGAGCGAGTCTAGTGACGCTGATCGCCGCGTTAGCGCTCACGGCGTGTGGCCAGGAGCAGCCACAGGAGCAGCAAAGCCAGCAGCAGGAAGCGCCGCCCCACCCGGTGGAGGTCACTGAGATAGCGCGTCGGGACATACCGCTGGATAAATCCTACCCCTCGCTGTTGCGCAGCGATATTGAAGTGACGCTCGTGGCACGCGTCAGCGGCTTTTTGGAAGAGCGCCACTTCGAACCCGGGCAAATGGTCGAGGAGGGAGATCGCCTCTACACCATCGAGCCGGACTTGTACCAGGCCACGGTGAACCAGCGTGAAGCAGACCTGCAGAGCGCCCGGGCAGAGCTGGCACGCGCCCAGCGGGATGCGCAGCGTTTCGAGCAGCTGCTGAGCCAGAACTCGGTCAGCCGCCAGCAGTACGACCAGGCGCTGGCAGAGCAGCGGGTTGCGCAGGCCAGCGTGGCACAGGCGGAAGCCGCACTCACCAGTGCCAATCTGGATCTGGGATACTCCAACGTCACCGCGCCCGTGTCGGGCATGATCAGCTTGAGCCAGATCAACGTGGGCAACTTGGTGGCGTCGGGCACCGAGCTTGCCACGATCACGCCTCTGGATCCGCTGGAAGTGCGCTTTCAGCTACCCCAGCGTGATGCCTTCGAGCTGCGTCGTCAGCTGGCCGACAGCGCCGGTGACATGTCCTCCATTACCGCCCATCTCAGCGTGCCCGGGTTAGCGGGTAGCGCCGGTGGTGAGCTGGCGGGCCGCCTGAATTTCCTCGGTTCCCGCGTGGATGCCGGCACCAGTACGGTGCAAGCATCGGCCACGTTCGACAACCCTGACGGGGAAGTACTGCCGGGCCAGTTCGTGCGCGTACGCCTTGAAGGCCTGAAGCGCTTCGACGTCATGGCGGTGCCTGAAATTGCCGTTACCCAAGGGTTGATGGGCCCTCGTGTCTTCGTGCTGGACGACGAAAGCAAGGCGCGTGAGCGGACGGTTCAACTGGGCGATGTGGCTGGTCCCTGGCAGATCATCCTGGATGGCCTGGAGCCTGGCGAGCGCGTTGTGGTAGGTGACCCGGCGGGTATCGAGCCGGGCATGGAGATCGACCCGGTGCGTTTCGATGGCGATGCAGAACAGCTGGTCGATGACGTGGAAGAAGCCGAAGCGCAGGAGCAGCAGGAGCAGGCCGAAGCGGCTGCCGAGATGTCCGAAGGCGCCGGTGATGCGCCCGCGGAAGGGGAAGAGGGTGCCCAATAATGAATTTCTCTAACTTCTTTATCAGTCGTCCGATATTCGCCACGGTGCTGGCGATTATCCTGACGCTGGTAGGCGCGATGGCGATGCGGATATTGCCCATCGAGCAGTATCCCAGCGTGGTGCCGCCTACGGTCTCGGTACAAGCGCAGTTCCCCGGTGCCGATGCGGAGACCGTGGCACAAACCGTGGCCGCGCCCCTGGCGGAAGCCATCAACGGCGTCGAGGACATGCTCTACATGACCTCCAACAGCGCCGATAATGGCACCATGAGCCTGAGCGTGGCGTTCAACATCGGCACGGACGGCGACATCAATACGATCAACGTCAATAACCGTGTTCAGGGGGCGCTGTCGCAGCTGCCCGAAGCCGTCCAGTCTCAGGGGGTGACCGTCGAGCTGCGGTCAGACTCGATCCTGATGCTGGTGGCCTTGACCTCCCAGAGCGGTGATTATGACAAGATCTACATGCAGAACTACGCCACGCTCAATATTCTCGATGAGCTGCGCCAAGTACCTGGGGTGGGTAACGCCGAGGTACTTGGCGGTGGCGAGTTTGCCATGCGGATCTGGATGGATCCCGACAAACTGGCCCAGTACGACCTGACCCCGAGCGAAGTGGCCAGTGCCATTCGCGCTCAGAACACCGAAATTCCGGCCGGTAATCTTGCCGCGACGCCCCAGAGCGAGCCGCGTGCCTATACCTACACCATTACCGCTGGCGGGCGTCTTTCCAGCCCGGATGATTTCCGTAACATCTTCCTGCGCACCAATGCCGATGGCTCTTCACTGCGCCTGGAAGACGTGGCGCGGATCGAGCTGGGCGCCTCTTTCTACGGCGTGGATGCGCGGTTGAACGGCGCGACCATGACGCCCATCATCATCAACCAGCAGCCGGGCGCCAACGCGCTGGAGACGGCCAACTCGGTTCGGGCGACCATGGAAGATCTGGCTGAACGCTTCCCGCCGGGGCTTGAGTACGTAACCCCTTACGACACCACGCTGTTTATCGACGCGTCGGTGGAAACGGTCATCAAGACGTTTATTGAAGCGTTCCTGATCGTTATCGTGATTCTGTTTATCTTCCTGCAGAACTGGCGCTTTACCGTCATCGCGATGTCGGTGGTGCCGGTGTCGGTGATTGGTACCTTTGCGGGCTTCTATCTGTTCGATTTCTCGATCAACCTGCTGACGCTATTTGCCCTGGTGCTGTCGATAGGCATCGTGGTGGATGACGCGATACTGGTGGTGGAAAACGTTGAGCGGGTACTTAGCGAAGAGGACGATATTAGCGTTCGGGATGCGACTATTCGCGCTATGAAAGAGGTCGGTGGGCCGGTTATTGCTACCTCGCTGATTATGGCGGCGGTCTTTGTGCCGGTAGCCTTCCTGGGTGGCTTTACTGGGCAAATCTATCAGCAGTTCGCGATCACCGTGGCCATTTCGGTGGCGCTGTCGGCGCTGATGGCGTTGACCTTTACCCCGGCGCTATCGGCGATCTTTATCAAACACAATTTGCACCATTCCAAGCAGTCGGCCTTTAGGCGTGCCATCAGCACGCCACTGCGTCTGTTCGACCGCTTCTTTGCCGGTTTTACCGCCGTGTACATGTGGTTCGTCAAGAAGCTGGTGCGCTTCTGGGTGCTGGCGTTGGCGCTCACCGTGGCAGTGGGCGCGGGCTCCTATTGGCTCTACGCCAACACGCCCTCGACACTGGTGCCCGAGACCGACCAGGGGATCGTGCTGGCGAGTATCTCCTTGCCGGATGCTGCCTCGCTGAGCCGTACCCAGGCATACATGGCGGAGCTGAGCGAGCAGATCGAAGCGATTCCAGGGGTCGAGTACTCTTCTGCGGTGGCGGGCTATGACATTCTGTCCAGCGCGGTGAATACCGCACGCGGCATCATGTTCATCAACATGAAGCCATGGGCGGAGCGTGAGCTCACTGCCAACGAGCTGGTGGGCCGTATCATGCAGCTGGGTGCCAGCATCGACGGTGGTTCGGCCATGGCCTTCAACGTGCCGCCGATCATGGGGCTATCCACCACGGGTGGTTTCACCGGTTACCTGCAGTCGTTCGATGGTGCCTCCACCCGTGAGCTGTATGAAGCTTCGCTGAAAATCATGCAGGCCGCGAATCAGCACCCTGTGCTTAACCGAGTGTTCAGTACGTTTAACGTGAACGTGCCCTCTTACCGGGCGGAGATCGACCAGCAAAAAGCGCTCAGCTACGGCGTCGCGCTTGAGAATATCAATTCGGCGCTGGCGAACACCTTTGGTAACGGGTTCGTGAACTACTTCAGCTACCAAAACCGTAACTTCCAGGTGTACTTGCAGAACGAAGACGAGTTCCGTAAAACGCCGGAAGACGTCAACAACGTCTACGTGCGCGGCGGTAATGGCGAGCGTATCCCGCTCTCTGAGTTCGTGACCCTTGAGCGCCAAACGGGGCCTGCGGTGGTGTCACGGTTTGGGGTCTACGCGGGGGCCCAGTTCCAGGGTAACCCGGCACCGGGCTACAGCTCGGCCCAAGCCATCGAGGCTATGGAAGAAGTGGTTCAAGAGACGCTGGGCGATAACTGGGGCATGGGCTGGACCGGTACGGCGTATCAGGAGTCCAACCTGGGTAATACCGCAACACTTGCGATTGTGTTCGGTATTCTGATGGTGTTCTTGATTCTAGCGGCGCAGTACGAGAGCTGGTCGCTGCCGCTGGCGGTACTTACCGCAACGCCCTTTGCTTTCCTTGGCGGTATCGGTGGCATTGTGTTGCGCGGTTTGGATACCAGTGTCTACGTTCAGATCGGCATGCTGGTGGTCGTCGGTTTGGCGGCGAAGAATGCCATCCTGATCGTCGAGTTTGCCGAGCTGCAGCGTAAAGAGCTGGGTAAATCGATTCGCGAAGCGGCGATTACCGCCGCTGAGCTGCGCTTCCGGCCTATCGTCATGACCTCGCTGGCGTTTATCTTTGGCACTTTGCCGTTGGCCCTGGCGACCGGCGCAAGTGACGTGAGTAGCCACCATATCGGTACCACAGTGGCGATGGGTATGGCGTCAGTGGCGATTCTGGGCAGCCTGTTTATTCCCAGCTTCTACGCCATGATTGCCTCGGTATCGGATTGGCTCTACCGCAAGCGTCATCCTGAACGCAAGGAGGATGAGCAGGCGGCGCTGGGTCACGATAACGCTTAAGCGTTCTTGCTAGGCCTACGACGGGCGCCCTTTAACCGGGCGCCCGTTTTTTGTGTGGGGGCCTGACACGAGTCAAATGAAGGACTTCATCAGCCGATAAGATGAGCTACGCTAGTAGAGATCACCGTTTTCAGCTTGTGCTAATAAACGCTAATAAATAAAGCTTAGGTCAGGCGAAAACAACACTGGGCAATATGCCTGGAGGAGAACACGCCATGCAAACTCTCATATCGGCTGCTCTGCAGTTTCCTACCATCGTATTTACCTTCCTGTTGGCGCTGATCGCGCTCTATTGGCTGCTGGTGCTCATTCGGCTAGCCCCTCTAGAGCTTTTCGAGCGTGACAGCTTGCGCGATGATCATATGGCCAGCACCTTGGTATCGCTTGGGTTTGCCGGGGTTCCCGCGACGCTGGCGCTCAGCTTCTTGATGCTCATTGCCGGTGCGTTATCACTAGCCGTCGAGCTGCTCGCTCTGCGATGGATGCCGCTTGGATTGCTCAGGGTGCCGGTCGGGGTGTTGGTCGTGTGGGCTGCGCTCGCGGTAGCTTCCCCCATCGCTGCCGCTTTATGCCATGCGCTGCAGCGTGCGTTGCACCGTTATCAACCCTTCAAACGTCGCTGTCTGCTGGGCGCTACCGTCGTGGTGGCAGAGCGCCAAAACGACGAATCTGCCAGCGCTACGCTGCTCAATGAGCCCAGCAGTACGGTCACATTGCACTGTAAAGCCGGGGACTGCCCGCAGCCGGGTGAGCGCCGTGTGTTGGTGAAGTATCTAGCTAAGGAAGGGGCATACCGCAGCGTGCTAGAGCAGCACTATCTGGATACACGGGTGCGTATCAATAAGCTTCGTTTGCAGCACAAGCAGCATCCTAACGGATACTCCACCTAACGGCTGCCTTCAGCGATGAAACCAGCGCTGCCACTGTCTCGTCAGCCAGGTCAATAGGGTGGGCGCAGCGGTGGCGGCCCGTTCGCGATGTGTGCGTGCAGGCGCGTCGAGGAAGTGGCGTATGGGCGTGACCTGTTCGGGCGTGTTGAGCATCGGAGCGTGGCCGCATCCTGTGACGGTCAAGGTCGTCAAGGTAGGCTGGACCTCGGCCATCTTGGGTAGCGTCTCGGCATCCAATAGGGTCGATGTCTCTCCGCGAATCACCATCAGCGGGCAGCGAATGTTGGCCCAGTCGGCCCAGGTGTCTCTGGGTGTGTCGTGGATAAACTGTTCGCCGATACGCGGGTCGAAGTGGTAGGTCCAATTACCGTCGGGTAGGCGGCGAGCGCTGTTCAAGGCCAGCTCTCGCCACTCCTCCTCGCAGGTGATACCAAAACTGGCGTAATGCTGGGTAAGTTCTGCTTTTAAGTCGGCAAAGTTGTTGAACCGATGTGTCACGCCAAAGTAGCTCGATAAGGCGATCAGCCCCTCTTTATTCAGCTCGGGCCCCACGTCGTTGAGTATCAGCCGTGAAATGCGCGAGCGGTGCTGTGTGTCTGCTGCGATCAACATGCCCAGCAGGCCGCCCATGGACGTCCCCAGCCAGTCCACCTGGTCGAGCTCGTAATGATCCAGCAACGCAACGGCAATGGTGATGTAGTGACTGTAGAGATAGTCATGGGCGGGAAACAGCGACCAGCTGGAGAGTCCGCGACCCGGAGTGTCTGGGGCGATGATGCGCCACTCGCTGCCCAGCTCTCTCGCCAGCGCGGCGAAATCACCGCCGTGGCGGGCAAGCCCGTGCCAAGCGATCAGAGTGCGCGTTGCTTTTGGGTTCCAAATGCGTACGGCCACGTCCAACTCGCGCACGCGGATAAATTCCAAAGCATCCATACTGGGCTCCTTTCATGAGATAGCTCCAGTATAGGCGATTTGTTGCAGTGCAACAGAGAAGGAAAGTCATCTCAGCGGTGGAGCATGGCCATTAAAGCGTCAATCAACACTCCGCCGCGCTCGCGTAGGGAAAACGCATCGGGATTACGTAGCCAGTCGTGAAACAGGCCGCCAAGAGTAGACTGCATGAGCCTCGTGGCAATCTCCGGTGTTATATCATCGCGTAATAGCTGCTGCTGTTGGGCGAGCTGAAACACCAGAAGCATCTCGTCGAAGCATTCTTCGGCAATTTCATCCTGCATTTCGATGGGATTGATATCGCTAAAGAACTCACAGCGATGCAGCAGAATCGATAGGATGCGCTGGTGAGAGGGCTGCTCCAAACGGTTCAGGCCCGCATGGCAGGCAAGACGGATGGCATCGAGTGGTGATACCGTGGGGTCGGCGTTATTGACCTCTTCCATCAACGACTGAAATGGCATGCGCACCCGCTGTACCAGCGCCATGAAGAGGTCACCCTTGTTTTTGAAGTGCCAATAAACGGCACCTCGGGTAAGGCCAGCATGGCGAGCAATTTGCTCCAATGACGTGCGCGCAACGCCTTTTGCGAAAAACACCTCTTCAGCAGCATCCAACAGCGCTTCGCGAGTTGCCGCAGCCTCCGCTTTGGTTTTTCTTGCCATGAAACCATTACCTCACTCTCGATACACAATGGCGTTATTTTATCTGATGTGGTGCCTTTTTACATTCAAAACTGTATGGATAATGGGTCTAAGTTGATAATCTAGGTTATCAAGCACGTTACTTAATGGTTGGAAACGGATATGATTTCATTTTGAAACGCTGTTTTAAAACCTTTCAAAGCCCTGGCGCCACTTAGAAATGGCGTATCAGGCTATGTCTCCCTGCATGTATAAGGAATGGCCATGGCGCGAGCTCCTTTCTCCCTCGCTGGGCATACCGTGATGCCTGGGCAACGTTTACAGATCGACGTGCCGGTGGCGCGCCTGTATACCCATACGCCGCTGCATATTCCGGTCGAAGTGGTTCATGGCCGCAAAGAGGGGCCGGTAATGTTAGTGTGTGGAGGGATTCATGGCGATGAGATCAATGGTGTGGAGATCGTCCGCCGTTTGCTGCGCTCGAAGACGATCAATAGCCTACGTGGTACGCTGATTGCGGTGCCGGTGGTCAATGTTTTCGGCTTTCTCCAACAGACGCGTTACCTGCCTGACCGTCGCGACTTGAACCGCTGTTTTCCTGGTAGCGAAAAAGGTTCGCTGGGCGGCCGAATCGCGGCGCTGTTTCGCGATGAGATCGTTGATCACGCCACCCATATCATTGACCTGCATACCGGCGCCCTTCACCGCACGAACTTGCCGCAAATCCGTGCACAGCTAAGTACGGGCAGCGAAACCGAGCGCATGGCAGACGCCTTTGGTGCGCCGGTTATTTTGAATGCGGAACTACGTGAGGGCAGCCTGCGTCATTACGCCCAAAGCCGCGGTATTCCGGTGCTCACCTATGAGGCGGGTGAAGCGCTGCGCTTCGATGAATGGGCCATTGTCCCAGGGGTGCAAGGCGTGCTGCGCGTCATGCGCCGCTTGGGCATGCTCACAGGCGAGCAGCGTCGCCGTGCCCCGGCTCCGGCCGAACTGGCCAATGGCTCAAGCTGGGCGCGCGCACCCATCGACGGTATCTTGCGCCCCAAGGTGCGCTTGGGGGCGCGAGTGGCCAAAGGCGAGGTGCTTGGCAAAGTGGCAGATCCATTCGGCAACGATGAAGACGAAGTGCGCGCCATGGCGGACGGCATTGTCATCGGCATGAGCCGCTTACCGCTTGCCAACGAAGGAGAGGCGCTTTACCACATTGCCCGTTTCGACGAGATCGAAGAAGCCGAGACAGCCATCGAAAGCTTCCAGTCCAGCCTGACGCCTCCACCAGACGCGCTGTATTGACGTTACTTCTATAGCTATCAACTATTAAAGCAATATCCCTATAACCAGCGCCATGGATGGCGCGACGCTGGCTTGTTGACTATACCTGTATGGGGCCGTCTTAGCTTACGTTAAAAAGCAGTAGCGGTGATTTCCAGTGGTACAGACCGTACCATGTCGAGTGTGACAAGGAGGAAGAGCAATGAGCAGTGGTAGCCAGCATCCCACCACCAACGAAGCAGGTATTCCGGTAGCGAGCGATGAGCATTCGCTGTCGGTAGGCGCGGATGGTCCGATCGTGATGCACGATCACTACCTGATGGAGCAAATGGCGGCGTTTAACCGGGAAATGATTCCCGACCGGCAGCCCCATGCGAAAGGCAGTGGCGCTTTTGGTCACTTTGAAATCACTCAAGACGTTAGCCAATACACCAAAGCAAAATTTCTGCAGCCAGGCGCGAAGACCGATGTCCTCATTCGCTTTTCCACTGTAGCAGGGGAGAGCGGTAGCCCGGATACATGGCGCGATCCGCGCGGCTTCTCGATCAAGTTCTACACCGAAGAAGGTAACTTCGACATGGTGGGTAACAACACCCCCGTGTTCTTTGTTCGCGACCCAATGAAGTTCCAGCACTTTATCCATTCCCAAAAGCGTCGCGCCGATAATGGCTTGCGCGACCACGACATGCAGTGGGATTTTTGGACGCTGGTGCCTGAATCTGCTCACCAAGTGGCTTGGCTTATGGGCGACCGCGGCGTTCCCGCCACCTGGCGGCACATGAACGGCTACTCCAGCCATACCTATATGTGGGTAAACGCAGAAGGCGAGCGGTTTTGGGTGAAGTATCACTTTAAAACCGATCAAGGTATCAAGTGCATGACCCAGGAACAGGCTGACCAGATGGCCGGCAGCGATGCGGATTACCACCGCCGCGACCTATTTGAGGCGATCAAGCGCGGGGATTACCCCACCTGGACGCTGCACATGCAGATCATGCCGTTTGAGGATGCCAAGACCTACCGCGTTAATCCCTTCGATCTGACCAAGGTGTGGTCACACAAAGATTACCCCTTGATCGAAGTGGGTAAACTGACGCTCGACCGTAACCCTACCGATTTCCATAGCGAAATCGAGCAGGCCGCGTTCGAACCCAACAACATGGTGCCCGGCACCGGGCTGTCGCCGGATAAAATGCTCTTGGCTCGTTCTATTTCCTACGCCGATGCCCACCGTGCGCGGTTAGGGGTGAACTACAAGCATATTCCGGTTAATACGCCCAAGAGCCCCGTGCATAGCTATACCCAGGGCGGCGCGATGCGCATTCGTCACTCTACCGACCCGGTGTACACGCCCAATAGCAAAGGCGGCCCCAAGGCAGATGGGCAGCGCTACCCGGAAGATGCGGTGTGGTCGACGGATGGGCAATTCGTACGCACCGCGTACACGCTGCGCAAAGATGACGACGACTGGAGCCAAGCGCACACCCTGGTGCGTGAGGTGATGGACGATGCCCAGCGTGACCGGTTGGTTTCCAACGTGGTGGGGCACCTTTCCGGTGGCGTCACCGAGCCGGTGTTGGAGCGCGCGTTTGAGTATTGGCGCAACATCGATCAAGAAGTAGGCGAGCGTATTGAGCAAGGCGTTCGCGCGCAGTAGCCTCCCAAAAGAAAACGCCCAACGATAAAATCGCTGGGCGTTCGTTAAACCGCCAGCCTGTTGGTCGTTAGGTCACGGGCTGGCGGTTTGTTTGCTCGTCGAGAGGCTCCGCTTCGAACTCAGGCTCACGAACCAAGCCGAGCGCGTCATCAAACAAGCGTAAGCCTGCACCCTCTTTATGTGCGTGCTCCGAGAGATGACGACGGAACCGACGCCCGCCAGGGCAGCCCTGAAAAAGCCCCAGCAAGTGGCGAGTGATATGGTTCAGCTTGGCACCTTCATCCAACCGCTGCTGAATGTATGGGCGAAACGCCGTGGCCGCTTCCAAGCGTGTACGCACCGGGCCCGGCTCGCCAAAGAGCTGCTCATCCACGCCTGCCAATAACCACGGATTTTGGTACGCCTCACGACCCACCATCACGCTATCCACCTGCTCAAGTTGCGCTTGGCACTCCGCCAGGGTTTTAATCCCGCCGTTGATACCAATATGCAGCTCAGGATGGCTCTGCTTTAGCCGGTGCACTCTTGGGTAATTCAGCGGCGGAATATCGCGATTCTCTTTCGGCGATAGCCCCTGAAGCCACGCCTTTCGGGCGTGCACGGTAAATACTTCACAGCCTGCTGAGGCCACAATATCAATAAACCGCGCTAAATCCGCGTCTTCATCCTGGTCATCAATACCAATACGGCACTTCACCGTGACCGGAATCGACACCGCCGCCTGCATGGCCTTCACCGCCGCCGCCACTTTTTCGGGATGGCCCATCAGGCACGCGCCAATCATATTGTTCTGCACCCGGTCGCTGGGGCAGCCAACGTTTAAGTTGACCTCATCATAGCCCCACGCCTGCGCAATCGCTGCGCACTCCGCCAGCTCACCCGCATCGCTGCCCCCCAACTGCAAAGCAATCGGATGCTCCACCTCGCTATAGCCCAAAAAGCGCTCACGCGGGGAGCCGTGCAGCACCGCACCGGTGGTCACCATCTCGGTATACAGCAGCGCCCGCTTGGTGAGCGTGCGGGCGAAGGCGCGGTAGTCTCGGGTAGTCCAATCCATCATCGGAGCTACAGAAAATCGGCGGGCCGCTTCTGCTGGGTTTTGTTTCGTCATATTAATCACTTGCATACTTGGTATGCGATGTAAGTACACACATCTATTGCCCTCTGATCGCGGCTATTCGCTAAACGAACAGCAACACCATGGTCTACATGGTGACCTATCAGAAGTGGTGGGCGCGTTGGCGGGCAATTGTACGCAAGAAAGGGTAGGCAGCACAAAATAAGTCGCTGCGCCTTGATGCAGTGTGTTGACGGGGAAGGGGAGGCTCAAAAATTCCTTCCGACATCGCTGGTGTTCATCATCCTTGCTAGGTGTTTTCGAAGGTGTCGCCTGCTGAATGGCAGCCGGACACCACTAAACCATAGGTGTGGCACTCGTCGCCTCGCTCAATGGCATTAGGAAATAAAATTGCTCATCTTTATATCAGTGGGGGCAGCAGTGGCTAGCTTAATTCGAGGCCAGCGTAAGCTGATTTGATATTGCACAACCCCTGCATCACATTGCGTATTTTGCGGTCAAAAGCGGTATGGTGAGAGCCCGAGAGAGGCAGCATTACGCCTATTACAGAAGATGAGGAGTCGTTATGGGGAAAACGCTAGGTTATGTTGGCGTGGCGCTAGTGGGTACCCTGCTGCTGTCCGGCTGTAGTGGGCCTGAGGAAGAGGTCGCACAGCACCAGCCACACTCAGTGGCCGAAGAGCGTGCTTCTGAACCTGAGCCGTCTGCACAACAGGTTGAGCCGCTCAATGTAATGATTTCAACCGCTGCTTTTTTACGTCCAGACCGGCGTTTGATGGTGGAAGGCGAAACCAATCTGCCAAATGATGCCCAGCTACAAGTAGTGGTAGAGCGAGAAATTAGCCGCGTACGCTGGCAAGAGCGTACACGTGTGGTGAATGGTAAATTTGAAGCTGGCCCACTAGGCTCTGGCAGTGGCTTACCGGATGGCAATTATCTTGTCACCGTGCAGTTAGGTGAGGCTGCCGTTCAGCCAGAAAGCGTGCAGGCGCGCATTGGTACCCAGGGTGAATACTTGGCGGGAGAGCTCATCAGCCAGTCCCGCCATGGGTTAGGGCAGGTAGCCACCTACTCGCGCCGTTTCTTGGTAGGCAGTGAACCAAGACGGACCCGCGACCAGGTGGACGTTATTGAGGACAAGTAGGGATGGGGAGGTAGATGCTTTAGGCAGGACACCAGTGTGCTAACAACACCGCATGAATCGAGGTGTCAGTGGGCGCTTTGGAGAAGTGCTCAATGACAAATCGGCCATCACGCTGGATGAGATAGTGGCCTGCTTTATGAAACACATGCGTTGGGCCAAGCAACAGCAAATCACCAGAGGCTACTGGTGAAAAATCCGTTTCTTTGCCAGGGGTGGCCATCACGCAAGGTGCTTTCCAGTCAATCTTCAACGGCAGATGATGCGGTACGGTAATGGTCGTTGCCTGAACCTGTTCCCAGGGGAGGGGACCAGTATGGGTCAGGGTCAACAGTTGAGGCGCACTGTCACCTTCCAAAAGGGTCGCCAGCGAGCAATCAAGGGCATCGGCGAGCGCTACTAAGCGTTCATGACCGATCTGCTTGATCGCCCCGGACTCCCAATAAGAAATGGTGACATCTGACACGCCAACTTTACGTGCAAGGGCAGCTTTGTTGAGCTTGGCCCGAAGTCGCAGTTGCTTGATACGTGAGCCTAGCGATTCCATTTCATTTTCCTGTCGATGAGCTAAATCAGCTCGTTGAATGTACTTCCACCTTGATAGGTGGTGCTCTGAACATGCTGAAGATAGTGAGATTCATTCTCATGCATGAACACGAATCATAGGTACTACAACATACTAAGCGATTGTGCTTTAACGCGCATCTTCCTATCTATGTTCTGAGAGCTTTCGATCAGACGCTTTTAAGTCAAACTCGTTCCCTTTCCAATGCTGTTGGTTGTTCTTAGGGTGCGTATAATGGCGCCACGCTTAACTGCTAAAGGGAACTGTTGATGACCGTACGTACTCGTATCGCGCCTTCTCCTACTGGAGACCCTCATGTAGGCACGGCCTATATTGCACTGTTTAATCTCTGCTTTGCTCGCCAGCACGGCGGTCAGTTCATTTTGCGTATTGAAGACACCGATCAAGTACGCTCCACTCCTGAGTCAGAACAGATGATTCTCGACTCATTGCGTTGGTTGGGGCTTGAGTGGGATGAAGGCCCGGATGTAGGTGGTCCCCACGGGCCGTATCGGCAAAGCGAGCGGGGCGATATTTATGCGAAGTATGCCCAGCAGTTGCTAGACGCCGGGCATGCCTTTAAGTGTTACCGCACCAGCGAAGAGCTTGATGAGCTACGCGAGTCACGCAAAGAGGCAGGCCTGCATTTGGCATTGAAGCCAACTGACTTAGCCCTGGACGCAGAAGAGCAATCACGTCGTGAGCAGGAAAGCTGGCCCTATGTGATTCGTATGAACGTGCCCAGCGAAGGCGTGTGCGTGGTTAGCGATATGCTGCGCGGTACGATTGAAGTGGATTGGGCGCAGGTTGATGCTCAGATTCTGATGAAATCAGACGGTATGCCTACGTACCACTTAGCTAACGTGGTGGACGATCATTTAATGGGCATTACCCACGTGCTGCGTGGTGAAGAGTGGATCAATTCCGCGCCGAAGCATCAACTGCTGTATGAGTACTTTGGTTGGGAAATGCCGCAGCTTTGTCATATGCCGCTGCTGCGTAACCCGGATAAGTCCAAGCTCTCCAAGCGTAAAAACCCAACGTCGATCAATTACTATCGCCGCATGGGCTTTTTACCCCAGGCCGTGACCAACTACCTGGGCCGTATGGGTTGGTCGATGCCTGATGAGCGTGAAAAATTCAGCTTGTCAGAGATGATGGCAGAATTTGATATTCAGCGTGTCTCACTCGGCGGGCCCGTGTTCGACCTAGAGAAATTGACGTGGTTGAACGGTGTCTATATCCGTGAAGACTTGGACGACGACGCACTGCTGCAAGCGCTGCGTGAGTGGGCGTTCAATGATGCCTACGTGAAGCAGATTTTGCCGCAAGTCCGCCCTCGGGTAGAAACGCTCTCCCAGGTTGTTCCGCTGGCGGGCCACTTTTTCTCTGGCTTGCCCACAATCACTAAAGATGATTTTGACAGCGTGAAGCTGGACAACGAAGAGCTAGTGAAGCTGCTGCAGTTCCTGGTATGGCGCTTTGAAGGCGTCTCTGCTTGGCATAAAGAAGCGTTGCTGGAGGAAGTCAAAAGTCTGGCAGAGCACTTTGAGCTAAAAATGAAGGCCTTCCTGGCACCAGTGTTTATTGCCATTACAGGCAGTACCTCAAGCACCTCGGTGATGGATGCGATGGCTATTCTTGGCTCTGACGTGACGCGTGCACGGCTTCGCCATGCGATTGCCGTATTGGGTGGCGTGTCCAAAAAGCAGGCGAAGCGGTTTGAAAAAGAGTACCGCGACCTGTAAATAATCATCGTCACTGGTGATTGAGAAGAGCGCCGCGCGATCTTAGCGTGAGAGCGCGGCGTTTTCTTCGATAAACAGGCTTGACGAAGATCAGGCGAATCAGTAGTATACGCTCCGTCTTCAAGACATGTGGGGCCTTAGCTCAGCTGGGAGAGCGCAACACTGGCAGTGTTGAGGTCAGCGGTTCGATCCCGCTAGGCTCCACCAATATCAGTTAAGCTGATAGTGCACTGTCGAAGGCTTTTCAGGTCAGATACGTCCCATTCGTCTAGTGGTCTAGGACACCGCCCTTTCACGGCGGTAACAAGGGTTCGAACCCCTTATGGGACGCCACCTCGTTTTGTCTGCTTCCTCAAAATATTCTGATTAGCAAATAGCAATGAGTTTCCTCACTTGCTCTTTTTGCATTCCCGCCATTTAGAACTTGCGTCTATTTCACGCGTTTTTTGTCAATATTGTGCTTGACTTGTCCACTTTTGCATCTTTGTGAAAGGGGTTGTGCACAACCACATAAATATGACGCAAAAAATCAGCTATTTAGCTTAATTTGTTTAAAATCAATGTCTTACGTTAGGTTAAAAAATGATCAATTTAAGGCTGGGTCACTGTTCATGGCGATTGTGGGGCGTTTTCTAGTGGTTGTGAACAGGGTTATCCACAGATAGTGTGGAAAACCCTGTCCAGGCTGGCAGTGCTAAAAAGTCAAGCGTTATTCAGGCTTGCGCAGCCGTTTCAATAGCGATGAAGTATCCCAGCGGCCACCTTCCATGCGCTGTACATCCGCATAAAACTGGTCGACTAGGGCGGTAACGGGGAGGGTGGCATTTAGCCTACGTGCTTGCTCTAGGCAAATGCCCAAATCCTTGCGCATCCAGTCCACCGCGAAGCCGTGGTTATACTCATTGGCGATCATTGTTTTGTGGCGGTTCTCCATTTGCCAGGAGCCAGCCGCTCCTTTGGAGATGACGTCAATCACTTGATGCTGGTCTAGTCCTGCCTGTTCCGCAAAATGCAGTCCTTCCGCTAGCCCTTGCACTAAACCGGCAATACAGATTTGGTTCACCATCTTGGTGAGCTGACCGCTGCTGGCAGTTCCCATCAGTGTGACGGCGCGGGCGTAGTGGTTGAGAAAGGGCGCCACAGTGTCGAAGTGGTTTTGCTCGCCGCCGCACATAATCGTTAGCGCGCCGTTCTCGGCCCCCTGTTGGCCGCCAGACACCGGTGCATCAATAAATGCAACGCCTTTCTCTCGGCAAGCTGCGTCCAGCTCCAAGGCCAGATCGGCCGACGCGGTGGTGTGGTCTACTAGGTAGCTGCCGCTCATCATGGTGCTGAGAGCGCCGTCTGGCCCGGTGGTTACTTGGCGAACATCGTTGTCATTTCCCACGCATACCAACACTAAATCAGCGCCCTCAGCCGCTTCGGCGGGTGTTGAATGAGCCGTGCCGCCAAACGCCTTGGCCCATGCCTCTGCCTTGCTGGCAGTACGGTTGTAAACGCGAGTGGTAAGGCCTTGTTTGGCAAGGTGGCCGGCCATAGGGTAGCCCATTACGCCTAGGCCAATAAAAGCAACGGTGGTAATAGATCGCATAAAACACCTTTGTTGTTGGTAGGAAGCAAACAAAAGGCCACCCGGGGGTGGCCTTTGTCATCCTATGCGTGCATTAGCGCGTTAGCCGCCAATCACTTGGTAGGATAGTCACGTTTTTCGTGACCGATATACAGCTGGCGCGGGCGGCCGATTTTGTAGCTTTCGCTGAGCATTTCGTGCCAGTGAGAGATCCAGCCAATGGTGCGCGATACTGCAAAGATCACAGTGAACATATTGGTCGGAATACCCATGGCTTTCAGGATGATGCCTGAATAGAAGTCAACGTTCGGGTACAGTTTACGCTCGATGAAGTATTCATCTTCCAGGGCGATCTGCTCCAGGCGCTTGGCAATCTTCAGCTGCGGGTCATCTGCCAGGCCCAGCTCGGCCAGTACTTCGTCGCAAGTCTCTTTCATGACCTTGGCGCGCGGGTCGAAGTTACGGTAAACGCGGTGACCGAAGCCCATCAGCTTGAACGGGTCGTTCTTGTCTTTTGCCTTGTCCACGAAGCGCTGAATGTTCTCTTCGGAATCGTCGCCGATTTCGTCGAGCATGTTCAGCACGGCTTCGTTGGCGCCGCCGTGTGCCGGGCCCCAGAGTGCCGCGATGCCCGCACTGATACAGGCAAACGGGTTGGCGCCGGTAGAGCCTGCCAGGCGTACGGTGGAGGTGGAGGCGTTCTGCTCGTGGTCCGCATGCAGCATGAAGATGCGGTCCATGGCTTTGGCGTACACCGGATTGATCTTGTACTCCTCGCAAGGGTTGCTGAACATCATGTAGAGGAAGTTCTCTGCATAGCTCAGGTCGTTGCGCGGGTAGTTGAAGGGTTGGCCAACGTTGTACTTGTGCGACATGGCGGCCAGGGTAGGCATTTTGGCAATCAGGCGAATCGCGCTGATCACCCGATCTTCTTCCTGAGTAATGTCCATGTGATCATGGTAGAAAGCGGCAAGGCCGCCTACCACACCACACAGAATCGACATCGGGTGCGCATCGCGGCGGAACCCTTTGAAGAAGTTGTTGATCTGGTCATGCACCATGGTGTGATTGCGAATGCGAGATTCGAAATCAGCATACTGCTCATCATTGGGAAGCTCGCCAAACAGCAGGGTGTAACAAACTTCTACAAAGTTCGACTCTTTCGCCAGTTGTTCAATGGGGTAGCCGCGGTGCAGCAGTACGCCCTTGCCGCCATCGATATAGGTGATTGCGGACTGGCAGGAAGAGGTGGCCATGAAGCCGGGATCGTAGGTAAACAGGCCTTCAGCACCTAGGCCGCGCACGTCGATGACGTCGGGGCCAAGTGTGCCGGAATACATGGGTAGTTCGATCGTCTTGTCGAGACCGTCTACCGTCAATGTCGCTTTCCTGTCAGCCATGATGGCCTCCTTTCGAGTTCGGTTTGGGACGTAAAGTCGTTGTTTCGCATGCCGCGCCGGCGAAAAGGCTTGCCCACTATAGAAGCGTGCGACATTTTGTCAATTAGCCGTAATGCTAGACATGCTTGTACGGGATGTGCGGTTTTGGATAATAATTGTATATGATTAACTAGGATCTATAGTACCGAAGTGACAGAGGGTTGACGATACGTTAACAGGCTTATCAAGCCGTCCATCTAATGTCACTATAACCATGCTGCATCGCAAAATCGACTCAGACCATTGGCTATTTTCTTGCACCATGGTCGAGTTCAGTCTGAGTTCGGTTTGTCAGCAGGGGCTAAGGTTCTTATAATCCACGGCGCGCGACCGGCAGGTAGGTGGTCGTGCCCGACTTGGCAACGGCCGAGCCCCTTCCAGCAACCACTGCCCGCTCGGGCTATGCCCGACCTGTCGCTGAGCGGGCCAAGAGAGTGTGTATAACGCCGTGAATAGCAAACGACCCGTAAACCTAGATCTAACGACGATACATTTCCCACTACCGGCGCTAACGTCGATTACACACCGTATCACGGGTGTGATCCTGTTCGTTGGCCTGATTTTCGCTTTTTGGGCGTTGGGTAAATCCCTGTCATCTCCGGCTGGCTTCGATGCTGTCAGCAGTGCCTTAGCCAACAACTTCTTTGCCAAGCTCGTTGCGTGGGGGCTGCTGTCTGCCTTGGCATTCCACTTTGTGGCAGGCATCAAGCACCTGCTGATGGACGCCAATATTGGGGTGACCTTAGAAGGTGGCGTTAAAAAAGCACAGGCTACTGTGGTAGTGAGTGCAGTTCTGATTATTCTGGCAGGAGTTTGGGTATGGTAACCAATATCACAAGTTTTGGCCGTAGCGGGCTGTCCGACTGGCTGATGCAGCGCGTTTCTGCGGTCATCCTGGCCCTTTACACGGTTTTCGTTGTTGCCTACTTGCTGTTTAATCCAAACCTGGACTACTACGCCTGGAGCGGGCTGTTCGAGCAAACGTGGATGCGCATTTTCTCGCTGCTGGCGTTTGTCTCTATCGCTGCGCACGCCTGGATCGGTTTGTGGACCGTCACCACCGATTACCTCAAGTCCACTCGCCTGCGCGTGGGTGCCCAGACGCTGATCATTCTGGCCATCTTCGTGTACCTGGTGTGGGGCATTCAAATTCTGTGGGGAGCTTGATACATGTCTAACCTTCGTAGCCTGACATTCGACGCCATTATCATCGGTGGTGGTGGCTCTGGCCTGCGTGCTGCGCTTGAACTGGCAAAATCTGGTAAGAAGACAGCCGTGCTGTCCAAAGTGTTCCCGACACGCTCTCACACGGTTTCTGCTCAGGGCGGTATTACCTGTGCGATTGCCTCCGCCGACCCGAACGACGACTGGCGCTGGCACATGTATGACACCGTCAAGGGCGGCGACTATATCGCTGACCAAGACGCTGCCGAGTACATGTGTTCGGAAGGCCCCAAGGCCGTCTTCGAACTCGAGCACATGGGCCTACCGTTCTCGCGTTTCGACAATGGCCGCATCTATCAGCGTCCGTTCGGTGGTCAGTCCAAGAACTTTGGTGAAGGTGGTCAGGCCGCACGTACCTGCGCCGCCGCCGACCGTACCGGTCACGCGCTGCTGCACACCCTTTACCAGAACAACCTGAAGAACAACACCACGTTCCTGAACGAGTGGTACGCGGTGGATCTGGTCAAGAACGCCAACGGTGACGTGGTGGGCTGTATCGCCATGTGTATCGAAACCGGTGAAGTAGTGCACGTCAAGTCGAAAGCCACCGTGCTGGCGACCGGCGGTGCCGGACGCATCTACGCGTCGACCACTAACGCCCTGATCAACACCGGTGACGGTATCGGCATGGCGCTGCGCGCCGGCTTCCCGATGCAGGACATGGAAATGTGGCAGTTCCACCCGACCGGTATTTACGGTGCGGGCACGCTGGTCACCGAAGGTTGCCGTGGTGAAGGTGGCTACCTGGTCAACAAGGATGGCGAGCGTTTCATGGAGCGCTATGCGCCCAACGCCAAAGACCTGGCGGGCCGTGATGTCGTGGCGCGTTCCATGGTCATGGAAATCCTCGAAGGCCGCGGCTGTGGCGAGAAGGGCGACCACGTGTTCCTGAAGTTGGATCACCTGGGCGAAGAAGTGCTTGGTAAGCGTCTGCCGGGTATCGTAGAGCTGTCTAAAACCTTCGCTCACGTTGACCCGGCGAAAGACCCGATTCCGGTCGTCCCGACCTGCCACTACATGATGGGCGGTATCCCGACCAATATTCATGGTCAGGCGATCACCCAGGACGAGAGCGGTAACGACAAGATCGTCAACGGTCTGTTCGCGTGTGGCGAAGCTGCCTGTGTATCGGTACACGGTGCTAACCGCTTGGGCGGTAACTCGCTGCTGGATCTGGTGGTCTTCGGTCGCGCTGCGGGCATGTTCATCGAAGGCGCGCTGAACGAAGGTATCGAGTATCTGGACGCTTCCGAGTCAGACATCGAATTCGCCATGAAGCGTATTACGCGCTGGAACGAGTCTGAAGAGGGCGGCGAAAGCATTCCTGAGCTGAAAGCCGAGCTTCAAGACATCATGCAGAACTCTTTCGGTGTATTCCGTGAAGAGAAAAACATGCAGGAAGGTGTCAAAAAGCTAGCGGAACTGCGTGGCCGTATTGCTAATGCGCACCTGCCGGACAAATCCAATGTATTCAACACTGCTCGTGTTGAGGCGCTGGAGCTGGACAACCTGATGGAAGTGGCAGAAGCGACGGCGATTGCTGCCCTTGAGCGTAAAGAGAGCCGTGGTGCCCACTCGCGCTACGACTACCCAGACCGTGATGATGTCAACTGGCTGAAACACTCGCTCTACTTCCCAGCAACTAAAGAGCTGAAGAAGCGCGACGTCAACTTCAAGCCGAAAACTGTTGATATGTTCGAGCCTAAGGTTCGCACCTACTAATCTCCGCACTGACGAGAGGGAGTCACCATGTCCAATCTTCAGGTATCCGTATACCGCTACAATCCGGAAACCGACTCCGCGCCTTATATGCAGGAGTTTCAGGTCGATACCAAAGGCCGTGATCTGATGGTGCTGGATGTTTTGCACCTGATGAAAGAGCAAGACAGCGGTTTAGCCTATCGCCGTAGCTGCCGTGAAGGTGTATGCGGTTCCGATGGCATGAACATGAACGGCACAAACGGCTTGGCATGCATCACGCCGCTGTCCGATGTTGTGAAAAACAACAAACTGACGCTGCGCCCGCTGCCTGGCCTCCCGGTCATCCGTGATATGGTGGTTGACATGGGTCTGTTCTATAAGCAGTACGAGCGTATTCAGCCGTACCTGCAGAACGATACGCCAGCGCCAGCCATTGAGCGTCTGCAGTCGCCGGAAGAGCGCGACAAACTGGATGGTCTGTACGAGTGTATTCTGTGTGCGTGCTGCTCGACTTCATGCCCGTCGTTCTGGTGGAACCCGGACAAGTTCGTGGGCCCGGCGGGTCTGCTGCAGTCATACCGCTTCCTGGCCGACAGTCGCGATACCGCCACGCGTGAGCGTCTGACCAGCCTGGAAGACCCGTTCTCGGTGTTCCGTTGCCGCGGCATCATGAACTGCGTGGCGGTATGCCCGAAAGGTCTGAATCCGACCCGTGCAATTGGTAAAATTCGTGAAATGTTGCTCGCAGATGCGACGTAACTCATTAATCCTGTGAAAAAAAGCGACTACCACGTAAGTTGCATCACAAAGCTACTTAAATCGTGGCGCTTCGCTTGTTATCATAGGGGCTGTCATGGTGCGGCGACGCGCCGCACCATGGATCAGCCAAGTTTAAAAGCCGGTGCGACGAGTACCGGCTTTTGAGCATGAACTGGTAATGAAACGCGTCATCATACGTGTATGAAAAGGGCTACCGGCCTCAGGTCGGCGCCGCCGGCAAACGTCCCGCCCCGCCGGCAGGGCAATAGCGATGTCGTTGCACGCATGCAGCGATGCCGATACCACCCCATCAGTGCAGGGTGACCGAGAGATGCAACAAGGCATAATGGAGTTGATGTGGCGTTCCTCTCACGTTAGTGGTGGCAATGTCCACTACGTGGAAGCGCTTTACGAGCAGTACCTCGCCGATCCTGATTCTGTCTCAGACGAGTGGCGCAGCTATTTCGATCAGTTGCCGCGTGCTGAAGGCAGTGCCTCCCACGATGTTCCACTAAGCCCCATTCGTGATCAGTTCTACCAGCTTGGCCGTGAAAGGCGCCCAGGCCGGGTAGTCGCCGCGTCCGACAGCGGTGAAAACAAAAAGCAGGTCAAAGTTCTGCAGCTGATCAACGCGTATCGCTTCCGTGGCCATCAAAAGGCCAATATCGACCCGCTTGGTCTGCGTAATCCCACCCCCGTCCCCGACCTCGACCTGTCATTCCATCAGCTGTCCCAAGCTGATCTTGATACCGAGTTCCAGACAGGTTCTTTCTTCCTGGGTATTGATAAAGCACCGCTGCGCGAGATCGTCGACGCGCTGGAGCAGACCTACTGCCGCTCCATCGGCTGCGAAATCATGCACATCGTGGATACCGAAGAGAAGCGCTGGCTGCAGCGTCGTTTCGAATCGGTACGCAGCGCGCCCAAGTTCAGCGATGACGTGCGCAAGCACGTACTGGAACGCCTGACGGCTGCGGAAGGTCTGGAAAATTACCTGGCCTCCAAGTACCCGGGTACCAAGCGTTTCGGCCTGGAAGGTGGCGAGTCGTTCGTACCGATGATGGACGAACTGATTCAGCGCGCCGGCGGCTATGGCACCAAGGAAGTCGTGATCGGCATGGCCCACCGTGGCCGCTTGAATCTGCTGGTCAACATCCTGGGCAAGAACCCTGCGGATCTGATCGACGAGTTCGATGGCAAGAAAGTCATCGAGCGTGGTTCTGGTGACGTGAAATACCACCAGGGCTTCAGCTCCAACGTCATGTCGCCTGGTGGCGAAGTCCACCTGGCCATGTCGTTTAACCCGTCGCATCTCGAAATCGTCGCGCCGGTGGTGGAAGGCTCGGTACGTGCCCGCCAGGATCGCCGCAATGACGCTGACGGAAGCAAAGTGCTGCCGATCAATGTTCATGGCGATGCCGCCTTCGCGGGGCAGGGTGTGGTCATGGAGACATTCCAGATGTCTCAGACCCGCGCCTACAAGACCGGTGGCACGGTACACATCGTCATCAACAACCAGGTGGGGTTCACGACCTCCAACCCGGCCGATGCACGCTCCACCGAATACTGTACTGACATTGCCAAGATGGTTCAGGCGCCGATCTTCCACGTCAACGGCGATGATCCGGACGCGGTCATTCACGCCACCCAAGTGGCCCTGGATTACCGTCAGCAGTTCAAGAAAGACGTCGTCATCGACCTGGTGTGCTACCGCCGTCGCGGCCATAACGAGGCCGACGAGCCATCGGGCACCCAGCCGCTGATGTACGCCAAGATCAAGGACCACCCCTCCTCACGCACGCTGTATGCGCAGCGCCTGATCGAGCAGGGCGTGCTGTCCGAAGACGACGCCAAAGCCATGGTGGAAACCTACCGCGATGATCTCGTGGCAGGCAATCACGTGGCCAACGCGCTGGTTCAGGAACCCAACAAGTCGCTGTTCGTCGACTGGGCTCCCTACCTGGGCCATGAGTGGACCGGCAATGCCGACACCACCTTCGACATGAAACGCCTGCAACAGCTGGCGGCGAAGATGTGTGAAATACCGGACGGTGTCGATGTTCAGCGTCAGGTCGCCAAAATCTACGAAGACCGGCGTAAAATGCAGGCGGGTGGCATGGGGCTCAACTGGGGCTTTGCCGAAACGCTGGCCTACGCCACGTTGCTCGACCAAGGTCATCCTATCCGCATCACCGGGCAGGATGTGGGGCGTGGGACGTTCTCCCACCGTCACGCGGTCGTGCACAATCAGAAAGACGGGTCGACCTATGTACCGCTGCAGAATATGGCCGACGGTCAGCCGCGCTTTACCATTCACGACTCCTTCCTATCAGAAGAAGCCGTGCTGGCATTCGAATACGGCTACTCGACCACCGCCCCGAATGACTTGGTTATTTGGGAAGCGCAGTTTGGTGACTTCGTCAACGGCGCTCAGGTGGTAGTGGATCAGTTCATCTCTTCCGGTGAGACCAAGTGGGGTCGCCTATGCGGCTTGACCATGCTGCTGCCTCATGGCTATGAAGGCCAAGGGCCCGAGCACTCTTCTGCCCGTCTAGAGCGCTTCTTGCAGCTGTGCGCCGAGCACAACATGCAGGTGTGCGTACCGACGACGCCAGCGCAGATTTTCCACCTGCTGCGCCGCCAAGTGATTCGTCCGCTGCGTAAACCGCTAGTGGTCATGTCGCCTAAGTCGCTGCTGCGCCACAAAGAAGCCGTGTCGAGCTTGGAAGATCTCGCCTACGGCAAGTTCCACATGGTACTGCCGGATCAAGCGAATCTCGACGCCGACAACGTCACCCGCGTCATTATGTGCGCAGGCAAGGTCTACTACGATCTGGTTAACTGGCGCGCTGAAAACGAGCGTGACGACACGGCGATCATTCGTCTAGAGCAGCTCTATCCCTTCCCGAAAGAAGAGCTTCTGGAAGTGCTCCAGGCGTATGCTAATGTGGAAGACATCGTATGGTGTCAGGAAGAGCCGCTGAACCAAGGCGCCTGGTACTCCAGTCAGCACCACATGCGTACCGTGGCCGATATGTTGAAAGATGGCCTTGGACGTGAGTTGAAATTCGCAGGGCGTCCTGCCTCGGCTGCTCCGGCAGCGGGCTACATGTCCGTCCACACTGAACAGCAGCGCCAGCTGGTGGAAGACGCTTTTAACCTATAAGCGCCCACCGGGTTTAGAGAACACATAAGGGAAACGACATGGCTACTGAGATCAAAGCGCCAACCTTTCCGGAATCCGTTGCCGAAGGCACCGTGGCCGCGTGGCACAAAAAGCCGGGTGACAGCGTCGAACGCGACGAGCTGATCGTTGAAATCGAGACCGATAAAGTGGTGCTTGAAGTCGTCGCACCGGAAGCGGGAACCCTGACCGACGTGATGGCCGAAGAAGGCGATACCGTCGAGTCCGAGCAGGTATTGGGCAAGATCGGCGAAGCGAGCGGTGCTGGCAGCAAGAAAGAGAGTGCCGCCAGCGATGACAGCGCCGAGAAGGCCGAGTCCAAAGAAGCCGCCAAGCCAGCCGGAGGCAAGCAGCACGACGTGAAGGCGCCTAGCTTCCCCGAGTCCATTCAGGAAGGCACCGTGGCGACCTGGCACAAGAAAGTAGGCGAAGCGGTCAAGCGTGACGAAGTGCTAGCCGACATCGAAACCGACAAGGTCGTGCTGGAAGTCGTAGCGCCTGCCGATGGTGCCCTGGCGGAAATCAAGGCAGAAGAAGGCAGCCAGGTTGAGTCCGAAGCGATTCTGGCAACCTTCGTAGAGGGCGGTGGCAGTGACCAGGCCAGCGCTTCTTCTTCCAGCAGCGCTTCCAGCGACGCTGACGATGAAGGCGCCGATGAGAAGGTGGGTGGCAAAGTGTTGGCACCGGCTGCTCGCAAGATGGTTGCCGAGCACGATCTGGACGTTTCCAAGATCGAAGGTACCGGCAAAGGCGGTCGCATTCTGAAAGAAGACGTTCAGAAAGCCGTCAAGGATGGTTCGGCCAAGAAAGCGGCCAAGTCCTCTGCACCCGCCAAAGCCGCTGCTGCGCCAGCGGTCGAGGGTGAGCGTGCCGAGAAGCGCGTACCGATGAGCCGTCTGCGTCAAACCATCGCCAAGCGTTTGGTTCAGGCACAGCAGACCGCTGCCATGCTGACCACGTACAACGAAGTGGACATGGGTGCGGTGATGTCGCTGCGTGCCCAGTACAAAGATACCTTCCTGAAGGCCCACGACACCAAGCTTGGTTTCATGGGCTTCTTCGTGAAAGCCGCCTCCGAAGCTCTCAAGCGTTTCCCGGATGTCAACGCCTCCATCGATGGCACCGATATCGTTTACCATGGTTACCAGGACATCGGTGTTGCCGTGTCGACGGATCGTGGTCTCGTGGTGCCGGTTCTGCGTGACACTGACAACATGAAAATTGCCGACGTCGAGAAGACGATTGTCGACTTTGGCAAGCGTGCGCGTGACGGTAAGCTCGGCATCGACGAAATGCAGGGCGGCACCTTTACCATCACCAATGGTGGTATCTTTGGCTCGCTGATGTCGACCCCGATCATCAACCCGCCGCAAACCGCTATCCTGGGGATGCACAAGATCCAGGAACGCCCGATGGCGGTGAACGGTAAGGTCGAAATTCGCCCGATGATGTATCTGGCACTCTCTTACGACCACCGCATGATCGACGGCAAAGACGCGGTACAATTCCTGGTTACGATTAAAGAGCTGCTGGAAGACCCGGCCCGTCTGCTGCTAGACGTATAACGAAGCGCGCTGAACCGCCTTCGCTAGTGCTGAGCACGCTGAGTTAATCGCACACAGCCTCCTACCCGCTGTCATCCACCCGGGAGGAGGCCACCAAGCTAAAGGAGCCAACATGGCTGACAAGTTTGACGTGATCGTTATTGGTGCAGGCCCTGGTGGCTACGTAGCGGCTATCCGCGCTGCGCAGCTGGGTTTGAAAGCCGCCTGTGTTGAAAAATGGATCGGTAAAGAAGGTAACGTCGTTCACGGCGGTACCTGCTTGAACGTAGGCTGTATCCCGTCCAAAGCGCTGCTTGAAGCCTCGCACAAGTTCGTCGAAGCCAAGCACGATTTCGACGACATGGGTATCGAAGCCGGCGACGTGACCATGGACGTCAAGAAGATGATGGCGCGCAAGGACAAGATCGTTAAGAACTTGACCGGCGGCATCTCTGGCCTGTTCAAGGCCAACGGCGTGACCGCCATCGAAGGTACCGGTAAAGTGGTGTCTGGCAAGCAGGTTGAGGTGACCGACCTCGACGGCAACACCACCACTTACGACGCCGACAACATCGTCATCGCGGCAGGCTCCGTGCCGGTGGAAATTCCGCCCACGCCGCTGACCGAAGGCCTAATCGTCGATTCCACCGGCGCACTGGAATTCCAGGAAACGCCGAAGCGTCTTGGCGTCATTGGCGCGGGCGTCATCGGCCTGGAGCTGGGCAGCGTATGGAACCGTCTGGGTTCTGAAGTCACCGTGCTGGAAGCGATGGACTCCTTCCTGCCGATGGTCGACACCGCGATTGCCAAAGAGACCCAGAAACTGCTCAAGAAGCAGGGGCTGGACATCAAATTGGGTGCCCGTGTGACCGGTTCGGAAGCGAACGGTGACGAAGTCGTCGTCAAGTACACCGATGCCAACGGCGATCAAGAGATGACCTTCGACAAGCTGATCGTATGTGTCGGCCGTCGTCCTTATACCAAAGGCGTTGTGGCCGATGGCGTGGGCGTCGAGCTGGACGAGCGTGGCTTCATCTTCGTGGACGACCAGTGCCGCACCAACGTGCCGGGCGTCTACGCCATCGGTGACTGTGTACGCGGTCCGATGCTGGCGCACAAAGCGTCTGAAGAAGGCATCATGGTGGCGGACATCATCGCCGGTCACAAGGCCGAGATGAACTACGACACTATCCCCAGCGTCATCTATACCTTCCCGGAAGTGGCCTGGGTCGGCATGACCGAGCAGGACGCCAAGGCCAAGGGTATCGAAGTCAAGACCGGTAGCTTCCCCTTCGCAGCCAGCGGCCGTGCCATGGCCAACAACGCCACCGAAGGCAGCGCTAAGATCATTGCCGATGCGGAAACCGACCGTATTCTCGGTATGCACATCGTGGGTCAGCACGCCGGTGAGATGATCGCCCAGGGCGTGATCGCCATGGAGTTCGGCTCCAGCGCCGAAGACCTGGCATTGACCTGCTACGCGCACCCGACCATGTCGGAAGCCGTGCACGAAGCTGCTCTGGCGGTAGAAGGTCATGCCATTCACATGGCCAACCGCAAGAAGCGCAAGTAATTCGCTAAGCAACAACCAAGCGCCACCGTCAGGTGGCGCAACACTTTCATGGCGGCGTGGGCAACTCGCCGTCATGAAAGCACGGGGATGACCAGCACCTGCAAGATGTTCTTCAGGGCGACTGATCATCGTTCGAGTCACATGCAACCAATGGCATGAATCGATGAACCTTCACGAGTATCAAGGCAAACAGCTGTTTGCTGATTATGGTCTGCCAGTGTCCAAAGGCTTTGCCGTGGACACTCCCGAAGAAGCAGTAGAAGCGTGCAAAAAAATCGGCGGCGACATGTGGGTCGTCAAAGCCCAGGTTCACGCTGGCGGCCGCGGTAAAGCGGGCGGCGTCAAGCTGATCAAGGACCCGGCAGAAGCCAAAACCTTCGCCGAGCAGTGGCTGGGCAAGAACCTGGTCACTTACCAGACTGACGAAAAAGGTCAGCCGGTTGCCAAGATTCTGGTAGAGACCTGCACCAACATCGCCGACGAGCTCTACCTGGGCGCGGTCGTTGACCGTACTACCCGCCGTGTGGTCTTCATGGCCTCTACCGAAGGCGGTGTTGAGATTGAAACCGTCGCCGAAGAGACGCCGGAAAAGATTCTCAAAGCTGAAATCGATCCGCTGGTCGGCGCACAGCCCTACCAGGCGCGTGAGCTGGCGTTCGCGCTGGGTCTGGAAGGCGATCAGGTGAAGCAGTTCACCAAGATCTTCCTGGGTCTCTCCAAGCTGTTCCACGACAAGGATTTGGCACTTCTTGAGATCAACCCGCTGGTCATCACTGACGAAGGCAACCTGCACTGCTTGGATGCCAAACTGGGCCTCGACAGCAACGCCCTGTACCGTCACCCGGACCTGCAGGCCATGCGCGATCCTTCCCAGGAAGATCAGCGTGAAGCCGACGCGGCGAAGTGGGAACTTAACTACGTCGCCCTCGACGGTAACATCGGTTGCATGGTCAACGGCGCAGGCCTGGCTATGGGCACCATGGATATCGTCAACCTGAGTGGCGGCAAACCCGCTAACTTCCTGGACGTTGGCGGCGGCGCGACCAAAGAGCGCGTCGCAGAAGCGTTCAAGATCATCCTGTCTGACGACAACGTGAAAGCTGTTCTGGTGAACATCTTCGGCGGCATCGTTCGTTGCGACATGATTGCTGAAGGCATCATCGGTGCCGTTGAGCAAGTGGGCGTTAACGTCCCGGTGGTCGTTCGCCTGGAAGGTAACAACGCTGAATTGGGCGCTGAAAAACTGGCGTCTAGCGGTCTGAACATCATCGCTGCTACCAGTCTGACCGACGCGGCTCAGCAGGTTGTAAAAGCAGCGGAGGGCAAGTAATGAGCATCCTGATCGATAAGAACACCAAGGTCATCTGCCAAGGTTTCACCGGTGGCCAGGGCACGTTCCACTCCGAGCAGGCGATTGCCTATGGCACGCAAATGGTCGGTGGTGTTACGCCGGGCAAAGGCGGCCAGACGCACCTGGGCCTGCCTGTTTTCAACACCGTGAAAGAAGCGGTCGAGAAAACCGGCGCAGAAGCCAGCGTGATCTACGTACCGGCACCGTTCTGCAAAGACTCGATCCTTGAAGCTGCGAACGCTGGCATCAAGCTGATCGTGTGCATCACCGAAGGCATCGCGACCCTCGATATGCTCGACGCAAAAGTAAAATGCGACGAGCTGGGCGTACGCCTGATCGGCCCGAACTGCCCGGGCGTGATCACTCCCGGTGAGTGCAAAATCGGTATCATGCCGGGTCACATCCACCAGCCGGGCCGCGTTGGTATCGTTTCCCGCTCTGGTACCCTGACTTACGAAGCCGTTAAGCAGACCACTGACCACGGTTTCGGTCAGTCTACCTGTGTCGGTATCGGCGGCGACCCGATTCCGGGTTCTAACTTCATCGACATCCTGGAGATGTTCGAGAAGGACCCGAAAACCGAAGCGATCGTGATGATCGGCGAAATCGGCGGCACTGCCGAAGAAGAAGCCGCGGCTTACATCAAGGCCAACGTTTCCAAGCCGGTGGTTTCCTACATTGCCGGTGTGACAGCACCTCCTGGCAAGCGTATGGGCCACGCTGGCGCCATCATCTCTGGCGGTAAAGGTACTGCCGATGAGAAATTTGCGGCTCTTGAAGACGCCGGTGTGAAAACCGTTCGTTCTTTGGCGCAAATTGGCGACGCGCTGAAAGAAGTAACCGGCTGGTAAGCCGCGCACTTTCTTCGTGACGCTGAAAAGGGCACCTTGGGTGCCCTTTTTGCGTTTGAGGAGGTTAAGTAAAGCGGTGAGGCGGCTAGCGCTGACGCAGCATGCGCGCGCTGTAGAACAGTAGCAGCGGCGCGCCAGCGGCAAGATACAAGTGGTAGCTAATCAGCCGCCAGACCAGCACGGCGGCTGCGGCCTGCTCCCGGCCCATCAAGGGCAGCAACAGGCTTCCCACCCCCACTTCAGCCGCCCCTGCGCCGCCAGGGAGGAAGCTGAATTGGCTGGCGGCCATAGCTAGCATCTGAGTTAAAAACGTCCAGAGCCAGTCGGCATGCCCCCCGATGCCAATCACCGCTAGGTACAGCAAGCTGTAGCGCAGCAGCCAGTGTAGGGTCGTGAGTGCCAGCATCGCTGCCAACGTGGCTTTGGGTAGTGCCAGCGTCATACGCAGCGCATGGCGACAGCGTAACAGTCGCCTAACCAGCCAGCGCCTGCGGCTAGGGCGTATCCAGGCTAGCCACTGGCGTTGAGTACGCAGCAGCTTGGGTAAGTACCCCATCATCAGCGAGACGCCCACCGCTAACAGCGCCAATCCCAGTAACGAGAGCTGTACCAGCCCCTGGTGTGGCCACTGGGCATCCCCGAAAACCGACATCGCCACCAAACCGCTCAGCATCAGCAGAAAGAACAGCAGGTCGCACCCCTGGTCGATGAGAAACACGGCGGTGCCTTTTGAGGGCGAAAATCCCCGCTGGGCAAGTAATAACAGCAGAGTGGCCGGGCCGCCGCTACCGCCTGGCGTTGCGCAGAGCGCGCACTTCGCCGCCAGCTCGATGCCCAGCGCGCCGCGCTGCCCAAGCTGGCCAGCTCGGCCGTTGAGCATCAGGCGCAGCCGGGCGGCGTTCAAGTTCCAGCATAGCGCCGCCATGGCGATCATCAGAACCAGTAGGCTAATGGGAAACTGCGCCACATGCTCAAACGCTTTGCTGCCCCCTGCAAGCGATGTGAGCACCAGTGGCGCTACCAGAGCAGCCAGCAGTAGAACGGCGTGTAGCGGACGAAAGCGCAGCAGCCGTTGAGGTTTAGCGACGGACGACACGGGCATCGGGCTGTTCGAGTCCACAGAGGTCGACATAGTGCGTCAGCAGCGAGCCAATGACGCTATCCCAGCTAAACTGGCGCTCAACAAAATGGCGCGCGTAGCGTCCGCTGGCGGCAATATCGTTGCTAAACAGCGCGGAGCAGGCGTCCGCCATCGCGTCAGGGTCAAGCGGCTGGCAGAGCACGCCCGCGCCCAGCGGTACGTTCTCGATCAGCGCGCCTGCCCGCGCGCCAATCACCGGCAGGCCGCTGGCCATCGCTTCCTGGGCCACCAGCCCAAAGGTTTCGCGGGTGCCCGCATGCAGCAGCGCATCGCTACTGGCAAGCGCTCGGGCCACTTCATGGCTACCGCAGCAGCGGTTTACCACCGTGACATTGCTAGGTACTTGAGTCGGCATGCCCGGCCCCATCAGCAGCAGGTGGTAGTTGCTGCCAAGCGCCCGCATGGTGGCGAGTAGTACGTCGATATTCTTTTCTCGGGAAAAGCGGCCAACAAAGATCAGCAGCTTTTTATCCGCAGGAATACCCATGGCCGTACGGAAGCCGGGGTCGCGTCGTGAAGGGTGAAACTGCTCTAAATCAACCCCTAACGACTGCACGCGCACGTTGGGCACGCCCCACTCGGTGAGTCGGTTGGCCATCGCATGGCAGGGAGCAAGCACGCTATCAAAGCGCTGGTACAGGTCCACCACGTAGCGAATTAGCCGTTGGCGAACATGGCGGCCAAAACGGTCCCCCATTAAGTTAGGTAAGTCGGAGTGGTAGAACCCCACCACTGGCACACCTAGCCGCTGGCCAGCCTCCAGCGCGGCCCAGGCGGTCACATACGGATCACCTGCTTCGATCAACGTGGGGGAGAGGTCTACCAAAGCATCACGCCAAGGGCGGCGGCGCAGCGGGAATCGATAGCCTTGTCCAAGAGGCAGATGCAGCGCTGGTAGCGTGTGGTGGTCGCCCAAACTATCACGCTCAGCCCCTGGCACCAGCAGGCTGGTACGGAGGTTGGGTGTGCGCGAGAGGACGCGGTGCTTGGCCTGTAAATAGGTGCGAACGCCGCCACTTGCCGGGGCGTGGAACATGGTCACATCGGCGATGTGCAAGGTAACCTCCGAGCCACATGAGTGTCATCGAATTACCTTAGGGTAGAAATAAGTCAGTTCTGCGACAACGTCACCTTGGAGCAGAAATAAAAACGCCACGGCAAAGCCGTGGCGCGAACACGTGTTGGCTGCGTTTAGTCAGCAGGTTTGGCGACCAGCGAGCGTGTCTCTTCACGGGCTTCCGTGAGTGATACGCGCAGGCTATCGCCCAGCTTGAAGCGCTCTTCGCCTTCGATCTGAATGCGGCCCTCTTTGTCATCGATGACCACTTTATCGCGGTCACTGTGCATCAAGGGGGCAGGCACGAACGCCGTCGCGCCGTTTTCTATCAGGCGAACCCGCATACCGCCACGGTTGATCGCCATGATTTCGGCGTCGAAGGTGTCCTGATTCTGCGCCGCCGGGGTCAGGTAGCGCACGTAAAGCCAATCTTTCACGTCGCGCTCGGCCATACGGTTCAGACGGCGGCGCTCGGTGAGCTGCTCGGTGAGCTGCTGGCTGGCTTCTGCCGGAGCCTGCTCACCCTTCAGCACGCGCTTGATCAAGCGGTGGTTGACCATATCGCCATACTTACGAATCGGCGAGGTCCAGGTGGCGTAGGCGGGCAGCCCCAGGCCGAAGTGCGGGCCAGGCTGAGCCGACATGCTGGTGAAGCCCTGGAAACGGCGCAGGCGCGCATCCAGCCAAGCGTCGTCGCGGCTTTCAAGCGCACGCTTCAGCTCCTTATAGTGGGCAAGCTCGGTAAGTGCTTCCTGGGCCACTTCGATGTCTTGAGTCGCCAGGAACTCTTGTGCCGCTTCAGCTTTTTCCGGCTCGAAAGCGCGGTGTACGTTGAAGATTCCGTGGCCGATATGGCTAGCCAGGAAATCCGCGCAGCAGGCGTTGGCAGCAATCATCGACTCTTCGATCATACGGTTGGCAATGCGGCGGTCTTCGGTGTGAATCCCCAGCACGTTGCCCGCTTCATCCAGATCAAACACGTAATCAGGACGATCTTTAAATACCAGCGCGTGCTCGTTGCGCCACGCGGTACGCGCTTCGGTCAGCTCACGCAGGGCGTGTAGCTGCTCGGCAATATTATCTGCCGGTGCCCAGTCGCCTTGACCTTCAATCCAATCAGAGACGCGCTCGTACACTAGCTTAGCGTGGGACTTCACGTTGGCCGCGAAGAAGCGGTAGTCGCCCAGGCTGCCGTCGGCGTTAATGTTCAGCGTGCAGGCCAGGGCAGGGCGCTCTTGGCCTTCCCGCAGCGAGCAAAGATCATCCGCCAACTGCTCGGGCAACATGGTCACGTTCTGGCCCGGCAGGTACACGGTAAATGCACGGACGCGGGCTTCCAGGTCAGCAGCGTGGCCCTCTTCCACATAAGCGGTGGGGTCGGCAATCGCCACGCTCAGCTGCCAGCCGCCTTCGGGACGGGCCACCACATGTAGGGCATCGTCCATGTCTCGCGTCTTTTCGCCGTCGATGGTAAAGAAGGGCTGTGCGGTGAGGTCTTCCCGCGTCAGTCCCTCGTCGCGTAGCGGCCAATCGCTGCCGGCATCCGGGCACTCTTGCTCCAGCGCGTGGCGAGCAAGCGTCACGCGCCACGGCACGGCGGGGTCGTCGGCTTTGGCCACCAACTCATCGATCTGGGAGAAGAAGCCGCGGTCGTTCTCTTTTAGCGGGTGACGCACCAAACGCGCCACGACCCAATCGCCGTCGGCAATGGAGTCTTCATCCAGGCTATTTTTGATGCGTGCTTTTAGAACGTTGCGAATCGAGGGGTGATCCGGCACCACCGCGAGGCGGCCTTCGCGCTTTTGCACGCGAGCAACGAAGCGGTCTAAACCGGCTTCAATAAGCTTTTCAGGCTCAACCGATTTTTTATCGCCGTTCTCGTGAATCACGGCTTCCACACGGTCGCCGTGCAGCACCTGTTTCATGGCGGGGGGCGGCACGAAATAGGATTCGCCGCTATCAGTTTCAAGAAAACCAAAGCCTTTTTCTGTGGCTTTGATCACCCCTTCAGCGCGCGGGGTGGTTTCACGGATCTGTTGCTTGAGCTGGGCAAGCAGGGAGTTGTTTTGAAGCATGTGTTCAATCAGTTGGCGAGAGTAGGTTGCCACTATACGGATTCCCACTGGCTGCGCCAATCGTTGCCCCTGGGGAAGTGGCGACGGCGACGGCAAGTCAATGACTTACTTACGGTTGGCTGAATCGGTTAAGCTGAGCGAACTGCAACGTTACTCTGCTAACGCACAAGGAGCGCTTTGATGACCCCTCGCCTGATCGTTTCCGACCTTGACGGTACCCTGTTAGGCAGCGACCACCGGTTACATGACAGCACCATTGAGGTGCTCCAAGAGTTGGTTCGGCAGGGGCACCACCTGGCGCTGGCCTCGGGCCGCCACTACCACGATATGCGCGTCTTCCGCGATGAGCTGGGCGTGCCTGCTCACCTGATTAGCACCAACGGGGCTTACACCCACGACCCAGACGATGGCTTGGTTAGCGCGTCGCACCTTAACCCGGATCACGCTCACGCGCTGATTCATTTACCCCGGCCGCCACAGGTGCGCCTCAACCTTTACCGCGAAGCGGGCTGGCATGTGGACGCCGAAGCGCCACACCTGCTTTCACTGCACGCCTCGACGGGCTTTCGCTATGAGGTCGTGCCACCGGAGCAGATGGACGCCAACGGCGTAGGTAAAGTGCTCTATTTGGGCAACCCGGATGCGCTGGCAGAGCTGGAGGCTCAGGCCCAAGCGGCGCATGGCGATGGGCTGCACATTACCTACTCCACGGTGGACTCGCTAGAGATCATGGCGGGCGGAGTGAATAAAGGCGTGGCGCTCGCGGCGTTGCTGGAGTCGCTTGGGCTCACTGCCGCCGATTGCCTAGCCTTTGGCGATAACCTCAACGACACCGAAATGCTCACCCTGGCAGGCGAGGCCCAGGTGATGGCCAACGCTCATCCGGCGCTGTTCGATCGCGTGCCAGAAGCCCGGCGGATCGGCCACCACGGCGAAGCAGCGGTGGCGTTATTCCTGAAGCAGCGCTTTGGGCTTTAGCATTTGTCGCTGTCATTTTCGCTCTGCCACCTTAGTCGAGAGCCGCTTGTGGTAGGCGATACGCTCCACCATCATCTAGCCCCTAAAACGATAATAACCTTCAGGAGTGGGGCGAGCTTGGCCTGCTAGGTGACTTAAATGAAGTGGCGGATGCCGAAGGCTGGAACGACCTGTTACAGCCGGTGGTTCTGGGTCTACGGCCCGAGCACTTCAGCGAAGAGGATGTGCGGCTGAACGGTATTAATCGCTGTTGCGTGCGGCGGGGGCGGGCTCTTTATCAAGCCGCTTGATCTGCCTCCAGAGGTCTTGGCGAAGGTCGGCTAATTTGGGCTGCTCTTCTGGGGTAAACGCCACCGGGCGGCACAGTCGCTGAGCGCGCATACCCAGGCGGGCGCTCAGCAACCCGGTCGCCAAGCCCTGGCCTGCTCGCGCCGAAAGGCGGCCTGCCAAGTCCAGCGAGAGCATGTCCATGCTGGCATCGGTGGCTAGTTCGCTGGCGCCTGCAAACGCCATGTTGTGCAACACATGGCGAAATAGCCGCAGGCGGCTGGCGTAGCCAAGCTCCAGCCCGTACAGACGGCTCAGCCGATCCACCATGGCTAGGCTGCGCCACGCCACCAGCGCCATATCCACCAGGGTTAGCGGGGAAACCGCTACCATGATGGCGGTTTCCCCCGACATCCGGGTAATCAACCGCTGGGCTTCCCGGTCACGGGGGGCGAGCAGGTGGTAGCGCAGCAGGGTTTGAATCTCTTCCCCGCTATGGTGCGGCTGGCACGCCCGCTGAAAGGCCAGCCAGTGCGGGTCGTCGTTGCTCAGTGCCAGCTGCTGTTTTAACTGAACGGCCATCGCCTGGGCCTGCTGGCTGGAGCGCTGGGGAAGCTCGGCTAGGTTGGCCCGTAGCTGATCGTGCCGCTTTAAGCGCCGCAAACGGCCCAGCTCCTTGAGGAGCGATACGCCGCCCAAGCCAATCAGGCTAATCCCAAATAGCTGCCACGCCATCGCCATCCACTGGGACTGGAACAGCGCGTCAGGAATGCCGGTTGCAAGCTCTACCGTGCCGAGTGTGGCACCGCCTGCCAAGGCGAACATCAGCCCCCAGCGGCGCTTGCGAGGCGCGCCAAGGGTCTCTTCCGGCAGCGCTTTGAGTTCGGCTTGGGTCGCCAGCGGCTGGTGCGACTCAGTCGCTGCAAAGCGTTCGTGCTGGCGCAGGGTTTCCTGGGTAGGTTCGGGCGGCGCTTCGGTTTGGAAGTCGCGGCGGGGCTGAGGGTTGCTCATGTCAGTTTGTCTCCAATCAGCCAGTCAATCGCGGCGTCCATACGGATGTGGGGCAGTGCCTCGCTATCGGCGGGCAGCGGGCGGAAGCTGGGGAAATCAAATCCTTGCTGCTGCCAAAAATCGGCTTTGGGCAGGCGGCTGGGCACATCGCCGGGGTACACCAGCACGTCTTCACCTTCTAACGTGGTGCCTTTCAGCGCTGGCGTTCGCTTGCCATCATGCAGCACTTCGCGGGCCTCGGTGGCGCGAATGGCCGCCAGCGACAGCGCTTTCACCGGGATATCGGCAAAGCGTAAGTCTTTCAATGGCTCCGCCAGCAGCGCTTCTAACAGTTGCACCACGTGGGTGTGTTGGTCGGGTGTCACGTGGTCCGCCTTGGTGGCGGCAATGGCGAGGCGGTCAATTTTAGGAGCGAACAGGCGGGTCAGCAGGCTGCGCTTGCCGTAATCAAAGCTCTTCATCAGCTGTTGCAGCGCGCGGGAAAGATCCTCGAAACGCTCCGGCCCGGCGTTAAGCGCGCCCAGCACGTCCACCAATACAATCTGGCGGTCAAAGCGGCGAAAGTGGTCGCGGTAGAAGGGGCGCACCACCTGCTGCTGGTAGTAGCGAAAACGCGCCGCCAGGGTGGCGTAGAGGCTCGACTCGGGCAGCGCGTCGAGGGTTTCTTTGGGAGTATCTAATCCGGGCAGCGGGAAGAACTGCAGCACCGGTGCGCCATCCAGCTCGCCGGGCAGCAAAAAACGCCCTGGCTGCAGGTCAGAGAAGCCCGCCTGCTTGGCACGACGCAGGCCGAGTGCATAGGCATCGGCCAGCGTGGCGAGCTGTGCTTCATCGGCTTCTGCCGTAGGGTCTAGCTGCTCTGACTCGGCCAGCCATTCGCTAAACAGTGCCCGGCGATGAGGGCCTTCGTGCTGGGCTTGGCTCTGGCTCCAGCTGTAGAAGTCGTGCTGCAGCAGCGGCAAATCCAGCAGCCATTCGCCGGGGTAGTCGAACAGATCCAGCGTCAGGTGAGCGATATCCGGCGTAAACCAACCCTGTTGGGCAGGGCGGTAGCGCAGCTGCAAGCGAAGCTCGCTAATGCCACGAGTGGGCTCGGGCCAGCGCGGCGGTGTATCTCTCAGCGATGCCATGCCGGGGTCATAAGGGAAGCGTGGCACGCCTAAGTCCGGCTGATTTAAACGCTGCGCGCCTAGCAGTCGACCTTCACGGGCAACCGGTAGCAGGTCTAACTGTGCTTCTACGCCTGCATGGCGTAGTTGGTTCACCAGCGAGGTTAAAAACGCCGTTTTACCCGCTTGCGAAAGGCCTGTCACCGCCAGCCGCAGCTGCCGGTCTCGGCTTCGCTCTAACAAATTGCTCAATTCGCGGCTTAACGGCTGGCGCATCCTGTCGCTTCCTTCATCGGGTGGGGCATCTTGGCGAGGTGGTGGAACGTTAGCGCTGCCACATAAAGACAAGTTGAGAGAGCATGGGCAGGGTCGCAATGATAAAACCGACGACCGCGAGGCTATAGCCGGGCCAGCGGCGCTGCATTTTTTGTGCAAGCGTTAAGCCAACCAAGCACACCACCATACCGATCAGGTTAAAGGCAAGCGTGGCTGCTTCCAGCCATTGTTGTGGATCCATCGTCGCTCCTTGGGGGTGTATCAATGGCTTGATCATAGCAAAGCCTTGATGAACCGATCATTAACCGCGGCTTATTGTCGTCCCTAGCAGGTGCTGTGCCCCTGGTACTAACCAAACGGGGTCAAGGCGAGTATTGGCGGCTTCAACGCATAAAAAGTGTTTGGCGGCGTCGGCGGGTGTGTCGCTGGGCAGGTCGCTATCCGGGTGCCAGACCACCGTGGAGTCGCTGGACTGCTTACCGATGCGCAGCGTGCGCTGGCCGTCGTTGAGCAGCACCGCTTCATTGGTGTGATAAATACGGTCGACCGGGCCACGAATCGCCAGCGTGCCCTGTTGCTCAGATTCCGCAAAGTCACGCAGCTTATCCAAATAGCGCGCGCCTGCTAGGCCTTCTAAGCGGCATTGATGCACCTCATTAACGGCCAGGTAGGTATGCAGTGCGCCGCTGGTTTTGATCGGAGCATCGCCAATGTTTTCGCTGATGATCTCAACGTTTAGCCGCTGGGCGTTGGCTTGAATGACCACGCGGGCGGTGAGCTGGCTATGCAGACACTCTTCCGGCGAGAGATGGACCTCGATGCCTTCGGCGTGGTCGTCAACGGCGTCCAGACGCCACATGGCGTGGCGGGCAAGCCCATGGAAGGGGCCGTTACGCTCGGGGCTTTCGTCAGCGTAGCGCTCGTCGGCAAACCAGGGCCAGCAAAGCGGAATGCCGCCACGAATCGCGCCCGGCAGCGCCTGCGGCGTTGGCGTTACCCATAGCCAGCCAGTGTCGTTTGTTGGCTGAAAGTGCAGCACCTGTGCGCCTTGCAGGCTAATGACCATTTCCCCCCAGGCCATGTTGAAGAGTGCGACGTCACGGCCCTCCCAGGTGGCGCGTTGATGACCATCAACATGGCTAAGTAGCTGTTTAAGGGAGTCGGGAATCATAAGAGGATCCTTGTGGGAAAAGGCAACAAATGGGCAGAACAGTAGCGCCGTGTGCTATGGTAGGACAAGCATAGATGGAAGGTAAAACCCCAAGCTGAGTGAAACCAAGGAGGTAGTATGGGCTTTATTGCGTGGTTAATCATTGGTGGTTTAGCTGGCTGGATTGCTGGCAACATCATGCGTGGCGGTGGTTTTGGTATTTTAGGCAACATCGGCGTGGGTGTGGTTGGCGCGCTCGTCGGGGGCTTCTTATTTAGTTTGCTGGGTTTACAGGCGGGTGGCTTTATCGGCTCGCTGGTCACGGCAACCGTGGGGGCGGTGGTCTTGCTATGGGTCATTAGTAAAGTCAAAAGCGCTTAGCGCACGCTGCTCTTTGCGGTAATCGCTGCCCGGCCTTTGTGCCGGGCAGCGCTGTTTTGTGCGGCTGCTATCGGTCTTGGCAGCAGATTCCGTTACACTATGCCGCTTTTGGCGGCCTCGTTGGTCTGCTCTGGTTGGTTATGGCTTTTATTGATCGCTTTCTGTTTCTTCGAGGTGTCTTTTGTTCGACGCACTAAATGCCTGGTGGGCTCAACAGCTGGTGCTGTGTGATTGGGCTTTTACACCGCACCCACTGGCGGTGGATGCGGTCGCGGCGGAGCAACGCCTGCTAGAACTGGGTATTACAGATCGTGGCGCGTTGGCAGACCAGCTGTTTTTTGCACTCGGCGCACCGTCAGGCAGCGCCGATCAGCTGTTGGGCGCGCTGGAGTGGGCAGCACTCGCCGGGGCGGCGGGTTGGCTAAGCCAGGCTCAGGCGACGAACTGGGCACACCACTTAACACGGCGCATCACTTCTGACTACAGCGATCAGCGAGCGTGGCTGTCGGATCTACGTCGTGCGCTGGGGGGCAAAGGTTGGGAAACTGGCGCAGATGACCGTTTTATCGACGCCTGCCAAGCATTGGCAGATCTAGAGAGTGAAGGTGAAGGTATCACATGGCAAACCCTGGATACTGAGCTAGCGCAACGCCCTGCACCGGCTTCGTTATGGCCGCAAGCCCCAGAAGCTCAGCCTTGGCGGTTGGGCGCGCTGTTTCGCCCAGTGGTGAGCTACCCGGCTAGCGCCGCCGACTGGCCCGATGCCAGCGAGTGGTTAGGGCACATCTGGCAAGTGTATGACCGCGAGCAACTATTAGAAGTGATGCTATGGCTAAGCGCCCAGGGTGAGCGCCAGCGCTGGGATATTGAAGCCCGCGAGCTGCTGACCATGGATCGCGCCCAGCGCCAAGAGTGGCAGCGGGGTGCGGTGAAGGATGCTCCCTACGCGCCCGTGCTCACTGCGTTCGTCAATCAGGGCGAGCCGTTGGAGTGGGCCGCCTGGGATTGGCTGCGGTTAGTAGAGCTCGCCTGGGCTGGTGCTTGCTGCGGCTGGCTAAGCCAGGCGGAAGCGGACGACCTAGCGGCCCATGCGGCTGACCTCGTCGGGCGCCGTTACCACGACTGGCACGCAGTACTGAAAGCCTACATGCGCGGGCAAAGCCTGTTCGAGGGCGTTGATCGCCGGGGGATGACACCCAGCGCCCGCCATAAGCTGTTAATGCACGCTGCCCATAGCCCCTGGAAGCACTCGCTGGGTGCGTTACTGGACGAGCCGACTCGCCAAGCCTCGCGTACGCGTATCAAAGCGTGGCGCAACACGCCGCACCATTGGCTGCTTGCCCTGGCTGGCGTACGCGAGCCGGATGTCATGCTGCGCCAGCTCAATCCCTCGGCCCCGATTGCCGAGCAGCGCCGCGCTGATGCCGCCGTCTACCTACAGGATTCACTTGGCCTGCATGCGGATGAAGGCCATCAAGTGCTGGCGCGCTATTGGCTACCCGCCCAGGCGCACCATCTCAACCAGCTAGCGGCGGATGCCGCCCATGGCGTATTGCCACCGTCGCAGACGCGCTTTGGTCAGCCGACCCCCGATGAGCTCAAACAGCGCAACGCGGTAAAAGGCGTGAGCCGCCACGCCGCGACAATTCACATGGCCGAGAAGTTTGCCTTCTACCTGCACATGGCCCTCGATAGCGGCCTATTCGAGCGTGAACCACTGATGCAGCACGCCAGCGCCCTACGGAGCTGCCTATGCCGTTTTTATGCCACGCCCAAGCGCCTGCTAGAAGCCTGGTTTGCCTGGGAGAGCTGCCTGCCGGAGCCAGAGCACGACTCGCTCATTAATGAAATTGCTTGGCACCTGGAAGACCACGGCAGCCTGTTCCACTGGCTAGATTGGCGGCCAGGTGCGTGGTGCGAGCCTGGTGAGAGACCTACATTGACCCACTTCACGGCGATGTCGCTGGTGGGGCCGCTGAACAGTGCGGTGTGGAGCGAGCCACAGTTGGAAAGTCCTCGTGAGTGCGCCGACATTCGCGAATGGGTAGAGAGCCACTATCACCTCTCTAGCGCCGACGACATGCAGGAGTTTTTGACCTTCATGTTGGAGGCGGGAGATCGGCAGGAGTACCAGATCAACTACGCGCCCTACACGCTGAACCCGGAGCGGTTGGCGGCTGAGATCGCCATATTGGAGTCCGGCGACTGCGGTGAAGAGGAGCGTCACCACTTGTTGCGCCTGCGCCGTGTGAGTACCAATGAAGATGGTTGTAATGACGTGGACATGGCCGCTTGGGACATTGCCCAGCTCGTGGATCTTGCCATTGCGGCACGTCAGCTGGGTTGGCTCGACAAGTCAGCATTCGCGAACGTGCTCGACCGCGCCTATCAGTTGGCGGCGGATCATTACTCGGGTTGGCAGGAGTATGCGGCGGGCATGTACGCAGGGTTTTCGTTTTTCATGGGCGACACCCCGGAACGAGAGAGCTTCTTGGCCGGTTTTCGTCAAGCGCTGGTGGCTTGGTTATGCGGCGCGCCAGTGCTGGCCGGCCCCTGGGCAAGTCTGGATTTTCCGGGTAATAAACCACGTCATTTCGCGCCGCTGCATATCGACACGTTGCCGGGTGATCAACGAATCTTACATTAGACTCGCCAAGCATAGGATAACTAGCTTATAGTCCAGGGGTTGTAAAAAATGAGTTTTCTCATGCTTGGGTTTTTTCAATTTCCATTTTGTTACGAGGTTAATCGCATGGTTGCGTCGCCACACCCCGCTGTGACCGCTGTCCGTGTTGTAAGTGTTTGTGTCGTCGTTGCTTTGTTAGCTGGCTGTGCAGGCTCTGCCTCACGCCAGGACATGGAAGCCCCCGAGGATTATTTCTCGATGTCGCTTCCCGGCATGGAGGGAGTCACTCCCCAAATGTCGCCCGTTGATCCTATCAGTGCTCACCTGCGTAACCTGCAGACGCCCCCGCCAACGGTCGTTCGCCAAGCGCTGTTAGAGCAGCATCAGCGGTGGGCAGGAACGCCTTATCGGATTGGGGGGACGACGGATCGAGGGATCGACTGCTCTGCCTTGGTAAGAAACGTTTTCCGCGATACCTTTGACGTTGAGTTACCCCGTTCTACCCAAGATCAAGTGCATGAGGGACGCCCGATCGACCGCCAAGAGCTGCAGGCGGGCGATCTGGTCTTCTTCCGCCCACCCGGACGCTACAACCACGTGGGCATTTACGTCGGCAATGGCTATTTTCTCCATGCGTCCACGTCGAAAGGCGTGATTATTTCCAGCCTGGATAATAGCTACTGGCAGCGCTACTACTGGCAGTCGCGTCGTGCCCTAGAGCCGACCAATCTGGCCCAGCTCAGCAGTCGTTATACGCCGTAAGTGTCGGCCGTGCGCGTCGGTCAACATTGGAAAGGCCATCAATGATTGAAGCAAAAACGCGCGCCTGGTGGCGCGCGACGGCGGCCCTATGTTTAGGGTCGTTTTTGGTGTTTATTAACCTGTATGTGCCGCAACCGCTGCTGCCGGGCCTGAAAGAGGCTTACGGGGTTTCCACCTTAGGCGTCAGCCTGCTGATGTCGGTATCTACGCTCTCTTTGGCCTTGGCGCTTTTGGTGTTTGGGCCGCTCTCCGATGCCATTGGCCGCGAAGGGATTATGCGTATCACGCTGCTCCTGGCGGGTGGTTTGTCGCTCGCTTTAGCTTTTGCGCCTACCTTCGAGAGTTTATTGTTTCTGCGCTTGCTGCAAGGCTTCGTGCTCGGCGGCTTGCCCGCCGTGGCGATTGCCTGGATGGGCGACGAGTTCGATAAAACCGCCTTGCTGAGTGCCGTGGGGCTTTATATTGGGGCCAATTCGTTAGGCGGTATTAGCGGGCGTATTGTTGGGGGCGGGGCGGCAGCCATCGGTGGGCCTAGCGCTGCGTTTCTCGCGGTGGGTGCCATGACCGTGGTGGGCTGTATCATTTTTTGGCGGCTACTGCCCAATAGCCAAGCCTTTACGCCTCAGCGCTTTCAATTACGCCAAGCGGTGGGGGACCTGCTCGGCCATTTACGCTCGCCGGTGCTGCTCGCTGCCTACTTCCTTGGCGGTATTAACTTTCTGATTTTTATTAATCAGTACAGCTATATTACTTTCCGTTTGGCGGATGCGCCATATCAACTGGCGGCCAGTGGCCTAGGGCTGATCTTTCTCACCTACCTAGGTGGCACCTTTGGCTCGACAGTGTCGGGCAAGTTGGCGGGGCGCTTTTCCCCCGCCCGCTGCATAAGTGCGGGCATTGTGATTCTCATGTTAGGCACCGCCATCACCCTGGCGGACTCGCTGGCGCTCATCATCCTCGGCTTAACCATTAACGCCTTCGGCTTCTTTATGGCGCACTCATTGGCGTCTAGCTGGGTGGGGCGCTACGCCCAAGGGGCACGGGGCAGCGCCTCGGCGCTCTACCTAGTGTTTTACTACCTCGGTGCCAGCATTGGCGGATTTTGGCTAGAGCCTTTTTGGCGCTGGACACAGTGGCAGGGTGTGGCGATAGGCTCGTGGCTGTTGCTGTGCGTGACGTTGGCCATTGGTGTTGGCTTATGGCGCTTTGAGCGCCGTGCTGCTAATACGTAAGCTGCCACCTGCCAGATGCCACTGTTGATGGCACAGCCGGTTGAGTAGTGCTGTGTCGTGACTAATCACGATGACGCCAAGCTGATGGTGTTCAGCGTGCGCTTTAAGCGCCTGCCACAGCGACAGCTGAGTGATGGGGTCCAGCATGGTGGAGATCTCATCGGCCACCACATAGCGGACGCCGGGGGCGAGGGCGCGCAGCACGCACACCCGTTGTAGCTCGCCGCCGGAGAGTGCGCTGGGAAAGCGCTTTAGCCATTCATCTTCAATGCCAAACGCCGCCATCAGCGTATCTGGCGGTGTCCACGCTTCCCTTAATATCTTTCCTACCCGCCAGCGCGGATTCACCGCCAATTCAGGCGACTGGGGCAGCCACTGCACTGGCCGCAGCCCGCGTGTGGGCAGCGGCGAACCATCTACCTGAACACTGCCTTGGGAAGGCGTTAGCTGGCCTGACAATAGCTTGCCAAGCGTTGATTTCCCCGATCCAGAGTCACCGCTGATTCCTAACCACTCACCGGGCGCAAGGCGTAGGGAGATATCCGCCAACAGCGGCGTGCCTGCCGCAAAGTGGAACGATAGCTGGTGGGTTTCAAGCAAGCGCTGGCTCCTGATGCGTCGGATGGAAGGGGTGTGTGCTGAACGCGTTATCCGGTAGCGCCTGCCACAAGTCTCGCGCATAGCAACTCATAAGCTGCTCGCCCTGGCCTTGGAAAGCCTGGGCCGGTGCGGTTTCCAGCGCTTGGCCCTGGCGAATCACGGAAACCCTGTCGGCAATGGTAAGAGCATGGCGCAGATCGTGGGTAATCAGCATCACCGCTTTGCCCTCTAGGGCGATAGCTTTTAGTGCTGCCAGCACACGGTCGCGCTGGTTGGGGTCAAGGCCTACGCTGGGCTCATCGGCAATCACCAGACGTGCGTTGCTCACCTGGGCCATAGCGATGAGCACCCGCCGCGCCATGCCGCCTGACAGCTCGTGAGGGTAGTGGGTAGACGCGTGGCTAAGCTGATAGCGGCTCAATAGCTCATCGGCGCGCTGATGGGCGGCTGAGCGACCAAATCCTGCCCGTTGGGCCGCCCAGCGTACCTGATGCTGGCTGCGGGCGAGCGGGTCAAGAGCATTCAACGATTGAGGAATGAGCGCCAACTGATGCCCCCTCAGCTGCCGCTGGCGCGCTGGTGTTAAGTCCTCCCCCTGGAAGCGCAGCTCTCCTGCGACCCGCGCCGCTTGGGGCAGTAGCCCCATAATGGCGTAGGCCAGCAGGCTTTTACCTGCGCCTGACGCACCCACCACAGCATGCACTTCGCCCGGCGGAAGGTGCAGCGAGAGCGACTCGATACAGGTGGTCCACTCCCGTCGCCACCAGCGGGGGTAGTAGGGGAGTTGCAGGGTTAGCCGGTCAATGGTCAGCATGGCAAGCTCCTTGTTAAACATCGCGATCTTTACAGCGCTTTGCGCAGCATCGAGGCGAAGCGTTCAATCGCCAGTACCATCAGCAGTAAACCCAGCCCAGGAAACACCCCTAGCCACCAGTAGCCGCCGGTAAGGTAGCGCATGGCGTCGGCCAGTAATACGCCGATGGCGGGCTGGGTAGGGTCTAAGCCAACGCCTAAAAAGGTCAGGGCCGCTTCATGCAAAATGGCGTGGGGAAACAGCAGCAGTGCGCCGACCAAGCAGTGAGGCAGCACATGGGGCAGCAAGTGGTACCAAACAATAAATCCTTGGCGTTTGCCAAACCCTTTCGAAATCGCCACATAAGGGGAGTTTCGCAAGCTGAGTAGTTCGGCTCTGAGCAAGCGGGCAAGGCTTGGCCAGTGGGTCAGCGCAACAGCGATAATGACAGCCTGGGTGCCGCCGCCCAGGGCAAAGGCGATCAGCAATAGTAAAATCAGGTGTGGCACGCTCAGCAGCGTATCAATCAGTAAGCTCACCAGCGCATCCAGTATGGGCGAGAGCATGGCGAGACTCGCCAAGCTTAAAGCAATCAGCGTGCCCAACAGTGCCGCGCTCAGCCCTACCCCAAAACTCAAGGCAAGCCCCGCCAGCGTGCGGGCCCAAAGCTCACGCCCTAGGGCATCGGTGCCCAGCCAGTGCTCGGCGCTGGGAGGCATGAGGCGGGCCTCGAACTGCATGTGCAGTGGGCTATCTCCCAGCCATAGAGAACTGCTGAGCAACAGTAATACCAGCAGGCCAAACACACCTGCATAGCCTGCTGCGACCAGGCGCGGCTGGCTATTCATTAGTGCGGTCCCGTGCGATACGTGGGTCGGCCCACTGGTAAAGGCCATCGGCGATGAGGTTGCCAACACTCACAAATAGCGCGGTAAATAGCGCTATGGCGAGCAGTAGCGGCACATCGCTTCGCAAGCCAGCGGCGACGGTCGCCTGCCCAAGTCCTGGGTAAGCAAAGACTTGCTCAACCAGAAGGGAGCCGCCAAATAGCTCGCCGAGAGAGGCAAACGCCAAAGTGACCGCTGGCAGGCTGGCGTGGCGCAGACCGTGGCGCCAGGCGATATCGAAACGGCTGGCGCCTTGGGCAAAGGCGTGCAACGCGGTATCCGAGCGCATAAACGCCGCCATCTTGGCCCGGGTATGTAGCGTGATGGTGGCAACGCCTAACAGGGCGAGGGTGAGAGTAGGTAAAAGAAGATGGTGCAGCTGCGTGAGCAGCGTTACTTCTTGGCTCAGCACGCCCGTGGGCCCTGCGCAGCAGGTGGGGGTCCAGCCCAAGGTGACGGAGAAAAGTAGCAACGCCAGCATGGCGAGCCAAAACGTGGGCGTCGAAGCAGTGATATAAGCATAGCCGCTGATCAAGCGGTCCAGCAGGGAGCCCTCTTTGCTTCCTGCGGCGATGCCGAGTACTACGCCAAGTATCAGCGAGAGCAGCCAAGCGCTCAACAGCAGAAAAAACGAGCGCTGGAAGCGCTGGTTAATGACGTCGCTCACCGGCTGGTTGTAGATATGGCTCCAGCCAAGCTCTCCGCTAAGCAACTGTTGCAGCCAGTGGTGAAACTGCACACTGGCCGGGGCGTTAAACCCCCAGCGTTCGGCAATCAGCGTGCGCTGCTCAGGGCTGACCTGGGCCATTTGCGGGCCAAGGTAGGCATCCACCGGGTCGATGGGAGATAGCATCATTAGCCCAAAAGAGACCGCTGCGACACTTAGCAGTACCAGCAACAGCCGAAGTAGGCGGCTCGCTAGCCAAGCCGTTAATCGCACGTCCAGCGCCACTCAAGCAAGTTGGCGGTGACCGGCCAGCCGTGGCCGTGAGGGGCAACGCCCAGTTCGCCCAGGTCGAGGCAGCGGTTGGTGGCATACACGTGGGCAAGGTTGACCATCCAGGCCCAGCTGGTGTCTCCCTGTACCCCATAGCCGGTATCGCCGTCCCATTGGGCGGCTTGCCAATGCTGATTGGCTTCTTCGGTGTTAGCCGCCGCTTGGGCGGCATCCAGGTGTTGGTCGACCGCCTCGTTGGCGTAGTAACCACTGTTGTAAAAACCGAACCCAGCATGCTCGCTATGAAAGAGGTAGAACACTTCCTGCGGGCTATGGCTACCAAAACCAAACACAATGGCATCTTGATGGAGGGCTTCCCGCTGAATCTCGTCCCAGTGGCGGCCAGTGGGCTGCATCTCAATGCCGAGCGGCCGCACCATCTCGGCACTCACTTGGGCTAGCTGTTGGCGCGTGGCGTCGCTGGAGGGGTACGTGAGACGAAAGCGTGCGGGCTGGTCGCCTTTATAGCGCAGTCCGTCCTCCTCTTGGCGCTCCCAGCCTGCCTCCTTTAGAAGCGTATTCGCACGGGCTAAATTCGGCGCTGCCACTTTCTCGCCTTCTTGGCTCCACGGAAGGCCGTCCGCTGGCCCAAAGGCCGGGCGTCCAAAGCCGTTGAGTGCTACGTCCACCAACGTTTCTCGGTCTAAGGCTAGATTCACCGCTTGGCGAATAGCGAGATCAGCCGTGACGTTATTCCCGATGGGCGCGCCGTTGGCCGCTTGCTCGCCTTCATCAGGCTGCATGGGAAACAGAATGCCGCGGTTGTCCACACTGTTCATAATGACCCGCTGCATCTGCTCAGGGATGTTCTCTGCCAGCGCTGGTGGCACCGCAGCGAGATCCACCTGGCCTGCGTGAGCTGCACTTAGAGTGGCGGCTTCATCGGTAAACAGAAACACCAGACGCTCGAAGACCGGCGCGGGGCCGTAAAAGTAGGGGTTCCGCTCAACAATCAGCTGCTCACCCTCTTGCCACTCCACTAACCGGTAAGGGCCTGACCCCAGCGGCTGCCTGCCATACTCGTCGCCATAGCCGTTTTCTCGCTCGGCGTTGGGCACGATACCCAGTGTCATCAACTGGTCGATAAAAGTGATGCGCGGTGTTTTGAGCGTCAGCTCAACCGTATTACCATCGATAGCACGGGCGCTTTCCAGTGCGCTGAGATCGGCACGGCCACCTGCCTCAGCAGCAGCATTAAAGGTGAAGGCCACATCCTCAGCGGTAAGCGGAGTATTGTCAGAAAAGCGTACGTCCGTACGTAAAGTCAGCGTCCAGGTCAGGCGATCTTCAGAAAGGGACCATTCTGTGGCTAGGCCTGGTTGTGGGGTTAAGTCCTGGCCACGGGTAAGCAGCGTAGACTGAAATAGAGGGCTGCCGTACTGACCCCAGCCCAACAGCGGATCAAACCCTTGCTCCGGCTCACCACCAATGGCAAGCACTAGCTGGTCTTTGGCCAACGCTGGCGCGCTTAGCGCTACGCATGTGGCTGCGAGAGCCAGTATGATAGGGCGACGCATGGGACACCTTTTTCAGGCTATTGGTATGATGTTTTTACAATAACATCATACTAATAGCACTGGAAGTTGCGGCAACGCACAACATCAGACCAGTGAAGGAGAGGGTATGCAGCGGGTAACGGTAACGCTGGATGAGGAGCTGTTAAGCGAGGTCGATGCGCTGATGGCGCTGCGCGGCTATCAAAATCGCTCAGAGGCCATTCGTGACTTGACCCGCAACGGGTTAAAGCAGGTGAAAGAGGAGGTTGCGCCCAATGCGCCGTGTATGGGAGCGCTGGTGTATGTGTATGACCACGCGGCGCGAGATCTCTCTAAGCGCCTGACTCGTCACTCTCATGACCATCACGATTTAACGCTCTCAACGCTGCATGTGCATATCAATCACGATAGCTGCTTGGAAGTCGCACTCTTAAAGGGGCAGGGGAGTGCACTGAAGCAGTTTGCCGATGAGGTAACATCATCGCGTAGCGTGCGTTATGGCCAACTTGTGTTGATTCCAGAAGAGTCAGCATCACATAGCGGCCATTAAAATAAAAAGGGCGGCCCATTGGCCGCCCTTTGTGGCATGCAAGAGCTTAGTGCTCTACGCCGCCTTCGCCGTGCACGTGGCCGTGCTCGGCTTCTTCCTGGCTTGCTTCGCGTACGGTCGCAATTTCAACGTCAAAGTTGAGGTGCTGACCCGCCAGCGGGTGGTTGCCATCAACCACAACGGTGTCGCCTTCAACTTTCTTGACGGTAACCATGAGCGGGCCGCCTTGGGTTTGCGCTTGGAACTGCATACCTGGCTCAATGCTTTCAACACCTTGGAAGGCATCACGCGGTACTTCTTGCAGCAGCTGCTCTTGAACTTCGCCGTAACCCTCTTCAGGGGAAACTTTAACGTTCAGTTTGTCCCCAGCAACACGACCTTCAAGCTCTTTTTCCAGGCCTGGGATGATGTTGCCAGCGCCGTGGAGATACGTCAGCGGCTCGCGGCCTTCAGAACTGTCTAGCACCTCACCTGCATCGTTGGTCAGGGTGTAGTGGAACGCGACAACCGAGTTTTGCGCAATTTGCATTGAATAACCTTTCGGTGAGTGCATGTCCCAACATGGTAACGCGTGTGGGCCAGCTTGTCAGGGGGTAAGCGGGCTTTTTCCACCTCCACGCCTTTAGCGCTATTGCGCCGGGGGGTGTGCAGGGATACCCTACAGCAATTAATTTTTCTCTTGAAATAACACTCACCGGAGCCTGTTATGACTATCTTCTTAATTTGGGTTATCGCCTTTGTACTGATTGCTTATTTTGCTAATAAGCGTTGGGAAAGCGGCGTTAGCCAGGGGCTAGACAAAATGCTGCCCGAGGTATTGAAAAGCCACGGTGATAACCGTTACCTGTGGGTCGCTGCATTGGCCGTGCTGGGTGCGACGACGCTGATTCGCCCGGTGGACGTGCTGCTGGTAGCGATTTTGCTGGCCGTGATTGGCTTTATCATCGTAAAACTCGCCAACTGGGCAAGCAGCATGGCGCACTGATTGGTCATGCCCTAGACGTTCTTTGCTTAGACGTACGTTGGTTGATACCTAACGACAGCAGCCCGGCCAAGTTGGCCGGGCTGCTGTCGTTTGACGAGCCACCGCTTTAAGTGCTTGCGTATGGTATGCCAGGGCACGCTGCTGGGTAGGCGCGCCTGATCCGATTAGTAGGGGGCTACGCTTAGGTTGGCACCGCTGCCAATCAAGCGAACCCGCTGACCTGCCTGGAACTGGCGGTCGGCACTCTGCACGACGACGACATCCGTGCCGTCGTCACGACGGATTTCCATCTCCAGCGCGTTAACGCGGTTAGCGCGGTCTTCTGCAGCAGTACCAGCAACTGCGCCGCCCAGCGCACCCGCCACGGTCGCGAGCTGGCGACCAGAGCCACCGCCGATTTGGCTACCCAGCAAACCGCCGATGACGGCGCCACCGCCACCGCCCAGCAGGTTGCCAGTACGGCTATCGGCTTGAATTTGGACGGGGCGGACGGCCACGATGGTGCCATAGCTGACGCTTTGCCCCGTTTGCGCTTGGTTACCACGGTAGACATCGCCTGAGTAGGGGGCAGTGTTGGCGCAGCCAGCCAGTGTGAGAATGCTTAACGCGGCAACAGGTAGTAAACGTTTCATTAAAACCTCCAGTAAGAATCAGCCCATATGGCTGTGAACGCCCGCAGATCAATGCGTGCGTATCATTATAGAACGGCGTTCGCTAAAAGATAACCAAAGCGTACGCTTTTGACCAGCCATTTGGAAAAAAAAGGTCACAAGGTAGAGTGTAGGCAGGCATTAAGAAAGCAGTGTGCAAAAATTTTGCACGCGTTTGGGTTAATTGCAAAGTATTAAACGGAAGGCAAAAAACAGGAGGCCGAAGCCTCCTGGAGGTATTGCGAGTAAGGTTGATTAACCGAACTGATTCATGGTGTTGTCTTTGCCGCCCGCTTTCAGCGCTGCGTCGCCATGGAAGAACTCTTTATGGTCGTCACCGATGTTAGAACCTGCCATGTCCTGGTGCTTAACAGTGGCGATACCTTGGCGGATCTCTTGACGCTGCACACCTTCCACATAGGCCAGCATACCTTCGTCGCCAAAGTAGCCCTTAGCCAGGTTGTCGGTAGAGAGCGCTGCGGTGTGGTACGTGGGCAGTGTAATCAGGTGGTGGAAGATACCTGCTTCGCGAGAGCTATCGCGCTGGAAGTTACGCGTCCACTCGTCAGCCAATTGACCAAGTTCGGTGTTGTCATACTCCACGCTCATCAGCTTGTCGCGCTGGTAAGCCGACACGTCCTTGCCTTCTTTCTCCCAGGCATCGAAGACCTGCTGGCGGAAGTTCAGCGTCCAGTTGAAGGAAGGCGAGTTGTTGTACACCAGCTTGGCATCCGGCACCACTTCGCGGATACGGTTCACCATGCTAGCAATTTGGCCAACGTGGGGCTTTTCGGTCTCGATCCACAGCAGGTCGGCACCGTTTTGCAGGCTGGTGATGCAGTCCAGCACCACGCGATCTTCCCCCGTGCCCGGCTTGAACTGGTAGAGACCCGAGGCTAAACGCTTGGGCTTGACCAGCTTGCCGTTTTGCTTGATGACGACGTCACCGTTGTTGATGTCTGCCGCGTTCTCGATGACGTCCCCATCCAAGAAGCTGTTGTACTGGTCGCCCAGGTCGCCCGGCTCGTTGGTGACGGCGATCTTCTGGGTCAGGCCAGCGCCCAGAGAGTCGGTGCGGGCTACAATCACGCCATCTTCTACGCCCAGCTCCAAGAAGGCATAGCGCACGGCGTTGATCTTCGCCAGGAAGTCTTCGTGGGGAACGGTGACCTTGCCATCCTGGTGGCCGCACTGCTTCTCGTCGGAGACCTGGTTTTCGAGCTGGATACAGCAAGCGCCCGCTTGAATGAATTTTTTGGCCAGTAGGTAGGTGGCTTCGGCGTTACCGAAACCGGCGTCGATATCGGCAATAATCGGCACGATATGCGTTTCGTAGTTGTCGATCTTGCTGATCAGCTCTTGCTCTTTAGCGCTATCGCCTGCCGCCTTGGCGTCGTCCAGGGCGCGGAACAGGTGGTTGAGTTCCCAGGCATCCGCTTGCTTCAAGAAGGTATAGAGCTCTTCGATCAGGTGCGAGACCGAGGTTTTCTCGTGCATGGATTGGTCGGGAAGCGGGCCGAACTCGGAGCGCAGCGCGGCCACCATCCATCCAGAGAGGTAGAGGTAGCGGCGTTTGGTGGTGCCGAAGTGTTTCTTGATGGAAATCAGCTTCTGCTGGCCGATGAAGCCGTGCCAGCAACCCAGCGATTGGGTGTACTGAGAAGTGTCGGCATCGTAGGCGGCCATGTCGTCGCGCATGATCTTGGCCGTGTAGCGAGCGATGTCCAAACCGGTATGGAAACGGTTTTGAGCGCGCATACGGGCAGCATATTCAGGTTTGATGGCTGACCACTTGCCGCCTTGGGCTTCGCGAAGGTGGGCCATGGCTTTGATATCGTCGAGCAGTCCTGTCATGAGCTGATTCCTCCAGAGTTGTCGTCGTTCGCACGTTAGCTTGTTCTTATGCTGCACCTGCGAGATAGATTCCAGCATTATTCAAATTCGCGGCGCTGTCTCTACACCCATCGTCTCTTAATAAAACGTCGCGGTGTGGCGCTTTGCGTTTCACAGTGTCGGTGTCTCCGAAGAGGAGAGTCCTTAACGCTGCAGTGCAATAACTATCGACTAGGCAAGGAGATCCAACAATTGTCACTTGGGGGCATGCGGCGTTGTAGTCCGACGACAGCGACTACGCCAAACGCCCTGTTTGTGTAGTCGTTTTTCGTCATGGCTTTGACTACGAACACAAAAAAAGCGCCATACGGGGTGGCGCTTGGCGACATTGGCGCTGAATCACTACAAAAACAGCGTCATCTCACGATGGGGAATGCCTGCATCCATAAACACGTCGCCGTGGGCAACAAACCCCAGGCGTTCATAGAAAGCGAGGGCATGTAACTGGGCGCTAAGCGCTGCATGAGGGTGACCGGCCTCGCGGGCGGCTTTAATGGCCGCCTCCATTAGCTGGTAGCCAATGCCCGTGCCTCGGGCGCTGCTAAGTACCGCAACGCGGCCAATGTGGCCATCGGGCAGCAGTCGCGCGGTGCCTACCGGCTCGCCATTGAGAGTGGCTAAAAAGTGCAGGCACTCCGTATCGCGGCCATCCCACTCCTCTTCTTGAGGAACTTGCTGCTCGTCGATAAAGACGATTCGGCGAATCAGCGAGGCTGGCTCACCCAGTAATGCCCAACTACCACTTTTTACCGTTACCGCTTCCACGCCTTACTCCTCGTCGTCTCCTTCGCCCATAAAACCAAGGCTGCCGCTGTTGATGAGCTGTGTAATCAGCGCTTTAGCGCCGTCAATTTCCAGCACCTCTTCGTACATCGGCGTTGGGTCAGCGAGGCGTTTTGCCAGAGTCTCTGAGCAGCTATGCCCGTCGCCATCGACAAATAGAGTGGTGCCTGACGCATCGCTACGCCATGCAAAGCGAGAACCCGGCATATGGAACAGTGGCTCACCGTCTTGTAGTTGAGCAACAAGGTCGGCTTCGCTCATCGGCTCTTCGAGGGGAACGACTTGATCGATATATTTGGGCTGGGTCATCACGCGGCCAAACCACTGAGCAACCTGTTCAGGATTATCCAGGGTGGAGAGAATAAACTGGCGCATGCGTTCGACGGCGGCATCGTCGAGCTCACCTACCTCCTCGGCAGGGGCCATGCCCGCATCGCTATAACGCTGGGAGTCCGACATTTGTTCGCCGACATAATCGGCATACGAGGTGATGGCTTCGTCGGCCGAGGGCGCCCGGAAACCCACCGAAATCGTCATGCAGTCGTCGGTTTGGCTGACGCCGTGGTGTGCCCAGCCGGGGGGCAAATACAACATGTCGCCGGGTGCCAGGGTCCAGTCGGAATCTGCTTCAATCTCGAAAGACTCCAGAATGCGCAAGTCAATGCCCTGAATGATGGGAGCATTATCTGGCTGCTTGCCGCCAAGCTGCCAACGACGGTGGCCGCTGGCCTGCAGTAAAAACACATCATACTGGTCGATATGCGGGCCAACACTGCCGCCGGGCGGTGCATAGCTCACCATGATGTCGTCCAGCCGCCAGCGGGGTAGGAAATCAAACTCATCCATCAGCGCAGCGATAGAGGGCACATAGTGGTCGACCGCTTGTACCAGCAGGCTCCAGTGACCTTCCGACAGCCGCTCGAAAGTGGCGTCGTCGAACGGCCCGTGTGAGACCTGCCAGGGGCCGTCGGGGCCGTTCTCTTCGACCAGCCGCGCTTCGACGCCCGGTTCGCAGGCAAGACCTGCCAGCTCGTCGGGGTCGATGGGGCTGACGAAATCAGGGATAGCGCCACGAATCAGCAGTGGCTTCTGTTGCCAGTAGTTGGCCAAGAAGTCTGCGGGCGTTAAATCGCCCAGCAGGGTGAGTGGCTTATCGTGATGACTCATGGCGTTATCCTAGTTCAAGTGAGCGCTACGTCAGTGTCGTAGAACGTCGTTTAGAGTGCAGCAAGCCGCTGGTTGAGTGCTTCGGCCTGGGCCTTCGCATTACCAATATAGCTGGCAGGCGAGAGCGCCTTCAGCTCATTTTTGACTGTTTCGGGCAGCTCAAGGGTATCAATAAAGGCGGCAAAGCCCGCTTGGTCGATGCGCTTGCCGCGGGTCAGTTCTTTGAGCTTCTCGTAGGGCTTTTCAATGCCGTAGCGACGCATCACGGTTTGGATCGGCTCGGCCAGCACTTCCCAGCTGTTATCCAGGTCTTCTGCCAGGCGCGACGGATTAGCTTCTAATTTGCTGATGCCTTTGAGGCTGGCATGGTAGCCAATCAGACCATAGGCCAAGCCAACGCCTAGATTACGCAGTACGGTGGAGTCGGTCAGGTCGCGCTGCCAGCGGGAAATCGGCAGCTTTTGCGCTAAGTGGCTCATCATCGCGTTGGCGAGGCCCAGGTTGCCTTCTGAGTTTTCAAAGTCAATCGGGTTGACCTTGTGCGGCATGGTGGAAGAGCCAATTTCGCCCTCTACGGTGCGCTGCTTGAAGTAGCCCAGGGAAATATAGCCCCATACGTCGCGGTCAAAGTCGATCAGGATCGTGTTGTAACGGCAGATCGCATCGAACAGCTCGGCAATGTAGTCGTGGGGTTCGATTTGCGTGGTATAGGGGTTAAAGCTTAAGCCCAAGCCTTCAACAAAGGTGCGCGCGTTGGCTTCCCAGTCGATATCTGGGTAGGTGGTTAGGTGGGCGTTGTAGTTGCCGACCGCACCGTTGATTTTGCCCAGAATCTCCACGCTTTCGATCTGCTTGAGCTGGCGCTTGAGGCGATACGCCACGTTAGCCATCTCTTTACCTAGCGTGGTGGGGCTAGCCGTTTGGCCATGGGTGCGTGACAGCATCGGCTGGCCTGCATGGGCAATCGCCAGCTTGGCAATCTCATCGGCGACTTCGTGCATCGTCGGCAGCATGGCTTTCAGGCCGTCTGCCAGCATCACGCCGTAGGAGAGGTTGTTGATGTCTTCACTGGTGCAGGCGAAGTGGATAAATTCGGTAACGGCGTTTAGCTCGGCTTGGCCTGCAATCTTCTCTTTCAAGAAGTACTCCACCGCTTTGACGTCGTGGTTGGTGGTGCGCTCAATCTCTTTGATACGCTCCGCGTCATCGACTGAGAAGTCACGAATAAGCTGCTCTAGAAACGCGGTGGCTTCTGCGGAAAGCGGCGGGACTTCGACAATCTGGCCGTGCTCAGCAAGGCGCTGCAGCCAGCGCACTTCCACAATCACGCGTGCACGGATCAGGCCGAATTCGCTGAAGTGTTCACGTAGCGCGGCGGCTTTGGCGCCGTAGCGGCCGTCAACGGGAGAAAGGGCGGTCAGAGCAGAGAGTTGCATGGCTTGGTTTCCAGAGTGGTCAAAGTCGGAGGTCGAAAGTAAGGTATCTTGGCGGCTAGCTGAAGTTATCCAGCGCTCGGCGTAGCGCCTTGCGTTGAAACACCAGCTTCCAGCGGCGCCCGCCCTGCTGATGCCACAGCAGCGCAAAGCGAATGCCGGCCATTAAGCAGGCGCGTACCCGTTCGGGCATCATGCGGGTTTGCAGTAGCGAGGGGTCGCCCTGCACCACAATGCGCGTTTTAAACGTTGAGATGGTTTCTTGGTAGGTTTCACCGAGGCTGGCAATGACGTTTTCGTGGGTGGTGCCAAAGTGTTCTGCTTGACCTTGTACATGGGTCAGCTTTTGACCTAACACGTCCATCATCTGGCGGTCGGTGCGCAGCTTATTCATTAGCAGCAGCAGCGAAAATCCGTAGCGCAATACCACCGGGTTGGCCTGCTTGCGGCCGACGAGCGCTTCCAGCGTGTCCAGCCCGCGGCGTAGGTTGTTCGGGTGGCCGCCGTAGATGGCTTCAAAACTTTCCGGGTTGGTGTCTACCGTCGCGTTGATCAGCGTTTCCCAGGCACGGGTATCAACTTGTCCCGTACGGGCGAGCTCGTCGACGAGGCTTGCTGCTTGAAAGACCCCCGCCAGGGCGAGGGCTTGGCGGGCGGCGGGGGTGTCGGGCACGCGGTGAATAGGGGTTGCGCTCATGCAGCGGTCTCCGAGGCATTCCAGGTGGCGCGAATAACGCCGCCGCCTAAGCAGATGTCGTTATCGTAAAGCACCAGCGACTGGCCGGGCGTGACCGCCCACTGCGGGTCGTCAAAAATGACCTCAACGCTGCCATCGGCCTGGGCGACAATTTCGCAGGGGCAGTCGCTTTGGCGGTAGCGGGTTTTGGCGGTAAAGCGGCCTTGCTGAACCGGCGGCTTTCCAGCGACCCAGTCCATCGCCTCGGTGGCGAGTGCATTGGTGTAAAGCAGCGGATGATGCTTGCCTTGCACCACGATCAGCACGTTGCGCTCGAGATCTTTTGCCGCCACGTACCAGGGGTCTTCGGAGTAGTTGGCCAAACCGCCAATACCTAACCCTTGACGCTGCCCCAGGGTGTAGTACATCAAGCCCATATGCTGGCCAATTTCATCGCCTTCAGGGGTCTCGATGGTGCCCGGCTGGGCGGGCAGGTACTGCTGCAGGAAGTCGCGGAAACGACGCTCACCGATAAAGCAGATACCAGTGGAGTCCTTTTTCTTCGCGGTGACGAGGTCGTGCTGCTCCGCCAGCGCGCGCACTTCGGGTTTTTCAAGCTCACCGACCGGGAACAGCGTGCGGGCAATCGCCGCTTCTGGCACCGCGTGTAGGAAGTAGCTTTGGTCTTTATTGCCATCCAGGCCTTTCAGCAGGCGCGGGTGACCGTCGCGGATGCCTTGGCGCACGTAGTGACCGGTGGCGATTTTATCGGCACCCAGCATCTCGGCATACTCCAAGAAGACCTTGAACTTGATCTCCCGGTTACAAAGGATGTCAGGATTAGGCGTACGGCCTGCTTTGTACTCTGCCAAGAAGTGCTCGAATACGTTGTCCCAATACTCGGCAGCGAAGTTAGCCGTGTGCAGCTTGATGCCCAGTTTGGCGCACACGGCTTCCGCATCGGCCAGATCCTCCTTCGCCGTGCAGTATTCGGTGCCGTCGTCTTCATCCCAGTTTTTCATAAACAGGCCCTCGACCTCGTACCCCTGTTGGAGCAGAAGGAGAGCAGAAACGGAGGAGTCGACGCCGCCAGACATGCCGACAATCACTTTGCCGGTGGCAGCGGTGTGGGTGTCTGACGCGTCCTGGGTGGCTGTGCCATCGGTGGATGTCATTGGCATCCTCAGTTGAAGTGGTGTGCAATTGGGCGGCGATTATACACGATGGGGGCTCGATGCTTCGAGTGCTTCACTCTTGGATCACCGAAAGCGGGAAGTGACGGTGGTTCAGGGCATCGTCAATGCGTTTCAGCACCAGCGGGCTTCTTAACCGCTGCGCGGCCGCGAGTGCGACGATCTCATCACGTGTTAACCAATGGGTAGCCACAATGGCTGGGTCAATCGCCGTGGTGAGCGGCTGTTCAGGGACGCCGGTAAATCCATGACTATGAAACGTTTCTCCCTCTGGGGTGTGAAAAACGTACAACCCTAAATAGCCGGTGAGCGATACCTGCCACGCCGTTTCCTCTTGCACCTCGCGCTGTATGGCGGCTACCGGCCCTTCGCCAAGTTCCACATGCCCGGCGGGCTGATTAAAGAGCGTGTGGGCACCGCCTTTATCCTCTTCCACCATTAAAAAATGCTCGCCCTGCTGAATCACACAGGCCACCGTGCTGCGAATGGTTGGCCGAACAGTAGGAGAAGACGTCTTCATTTTTTAGGGCCTCTGGATTTGGTGCTTCGTTTGGGGGCTGCTTTTGCGGCACGCGCTTTATTGGTACTTGAGCCTTTTGGTGAGGCGCTTTTCGGCTTGGCGTTTTTTGGCTTAGCCTTTTTTGGCATGGCGCGAGGCTGCTTGGCATTGTCTGGGCGCGGGGCGTGCAGCGTCTCTTTGCGCCATTCGCCGGGGGCTAGTTGGCCAAGCTGCCAGGGGCCAATGGCCGCACGAATCAGGCGTAGCGTGGGAAAGCCTACGTGGGCAGTCATGCGGCGCACCTGGCGGTTGCGGCCTTCGCTAATGGTGAGTTCCAGCCAACTGGTAAGAGGGTGGCGCTTAGGGTCGATCGGCGGGTCACGTTCAGCAATAGCAGGCGGCGCTATACGGCGCGCTTTGGCGGGTAGGGTTGGGCCATCTTTTAACGTAATGCCTACTTTGAGCGCACGGATGGCCTCATCGGTAATGTGGCCTTCAAGCTGCACCCAATAGGTTTTTGGCTGCTTGTGTTTGGGGTGGGCAATGCGGTGAATAAGGCCCCCGTCATCACTCAGTAGCAGCAGGCCTTCAGAATCAAAATCAAGGCGGCCAGCGGCGTACACCTCTGGGGCGCGAATCACTTCTGCCAAGGTGGCTCTGCCCTGGCTATCGGTAAACTGGGAGAGCATACGGTAGGGTTTGTGCAGTAAATATAAGGTGCTCATCGTCTCACAAGCTGTCTCAAGAACTAGAGGTGGAGGATTTGTCGACAATCGCTCATGCGGTTAAAGTGCAGCGCTGGTATAATCTGGCGCAGCTGTTTGAGATGAACCCGTTGGCAGTGTAATGACCGCCGTTTTCATCTGTCGTCATCGTTACCGCAATAACCACCGAGTGACCAGTAGTACCACCGACTGACCAAAGGGGCAGCGCATACAGGATGCTCCACCCGCTTCGCGGCATGGCTAATCGTTGAATGAGCCGCGTAGCTCAGGATTTTTTATAATCACAGCGACCGAAAAAAGAGGTTAACGCAAAAATGTCTAAAACGCCGAAGATCATTTATACGCTCACCGATGAAGCTCCTGCGCTCGCTACCTACTCTTTGTTACCCATCATTGATGCCTTTACCGACTCTGCCGGTGTCGAAGTAGAGACCCGCGATATTTCTCTTGCTGCCCGCGTATTGGCACAATTCCCGGATATTCTGAGCGACGAGCAGCGCGTGAGCGATGACTTGGCGGAGCTTGGTCAGCTGGCGAAGACGCCTGAAGCCAATATTATCAAACTACCTAATATCAGCGCCTCTGGCCCGCAGCTAAAAGCAACCATCAAAGAGCTGCAAAGCCAAGGTTACCCGCTGCCTGACTACCCGGAAGAGCCGAAAAACGACGAAGAAGCCTCCGTTAAAGCGCGTTACGACAAAGTCAAGGGCAGTGCGGTAAACCCGGTGCTGCGCGAAGGTAACTCCGACCGCCGCGCGCCGAAGTCGGTCAAGAACTACGCTCGCAAATACCCGCACCGCATGGGTGAGTGGAGCGCTGACTCTAAGTCCCATGTGGCTCATATGAGCGAAGGCGACTTCTACGGCAGCGAACAGTCGGCGGTGATGGAAAAAGCCGGCACGCTGAAGATTGAGCTGCAGCAAAAAGATGGCACCAACGTGGTGCTAAAAGAGGGCCTTGCGGTACAAGCAGGCGAAGTCATTGACGCCGCCAGCATGAGTAGCCGCCGTCTGCGCAGCTTTATTGACAGCCAAATCAGCGATGCCAAAGAGAGCGGCGTGCTGTTCTCGCTGCACTTGAAAGCTACCATGATGAAGGTCTCCGACCCGATCATGTTCGGTATCGTGGTGGAAGAGTTCTATAAAGAGGTGCTGGAGAAGCACGCTGACGTGCTGAAAAGCGCTGGCTTCAACCCGAACAGCGGTATCGGCGACCTGTACAGCGCTATTGAGAAGTTGCCCAGCGACCAGCAAGAGGCGATCAAAGGCGATGTAGAGGCCCTTTATCAAACTCGCCCGGCCATGGCGATGGTGAACTCCCATAAAGGCATCACCAACCTGCATGTGCCCAGCGACGTGATCATCGATGCCTCTATGCCGGCGATGATTCGTGATTCCGGCAAGATGTGGAACGCGAATGACGAGCTGCAGGATGCGAAGGCTGTTATCCCTGACCGCTGCTACGCCACCATTTACCAGGCGGTGATCGAAGATTGCAAGCAGCACGGCGCGTTCGATCCGACCACCATGGGCAGCGTACCTAACGTGGGCCTGATGGCGCAGAAAGCCGAAGAGTACGGCTCTCACGATAAAACCTTCCAAATGCCTGCCGACGGGACTGTCGTGGTCACCGACGATTCAGGCCAAACTGTGTTTAGCCATACGGTAGAAGCAGGCGATATCTGGCGTATGTGCCAGACCAAAGACGCGCCGATTCAAGATTGGGTGAAGCTGGCCGTGACTCGCGCTCGCGATAGCGGTGCCCCGGCGCTGTTCTGGCTGGACGCTAATCGCGCCCACGATGCACAGCTGATCAAAAAAGTCGAGACGTACCTGAAAGATCACGACACCGCTGGCCTGGATATCCGAATTCTCGCGCCGGTCGATGCGATGAAGGTTTCTTTGGAGCGTATCCGTAAAGGCGAAGACACCATCTCCGTCACTGGTAACGTACTGCGCGACTACTTAACCGACCTGTTCCCGATCATGGAGCTGGGCACCAGTGCCAAGATGCTCTCCATCGTACCGCTGATGAACGGTGGTGGCCTGTTTGAAACGGGTGCCGGTGGCTCTGCACCGAAGCACGTTCAACAGTTCTTGGAAGAGAACCACCTGCGCTGGGATTCGCTGGGCGAGTTCCTGGCTCTGGCGGCGTCGCTTGAGCACCTGGGCAGCACCTTCGGTAATGCCCGTGCAACGCTGCTAGCCAAGGCGTTGGATGAGGCTAACGGCAAGTTCCTCGACAGCAACAAGTCACCGTCGCGTAAAGTGGGCGAGCTGGACAACCGCGGCAGCCATTTCTACCTGGCACTCTACTGGGCCGAAGCGCTGGCCGCCCAGGATCAGGATGTCGAAATGAAGACGCTGTTTGCTCGTCTGGCTGAAACTCTGAAAGCCAACGAAGCGGCTATCGTGGACGAACTCAACAGCGTTCAGGGGCAGCCGGTGGATATACAAGGCTACTTCCATCCGAACGGTGAGCTGGCCAGCCAGGCCATGCGCCCGAGCAAAACGCTGAACGACGCGCTGGCGATGGTTGCCAAAGGCTAATTGCCCCGCTCAATCGTAAATTGAGTGCTGCTACACCCCCTGCCTGCTTTGCGGGCAGGGGTTTTTTGTTTGGCCCAGTGTGATAATTTTGAGTTTTTCATGAACCCTTGTTGATGGCGCGCGTCTTATACAGCAGATTATGTGTGTACAACTGAGTGCCCTTCCCAAAAGCAAGCGGTCACGTTTGCTCATGATGGGAACTTAGTTGAAGTGCGTGTAAACAATGCCCGTCAGCCGAGAGAAGATAATCCTTGCTGCTTATGCTTAATACCGAAAGCCCATATTTGGCGGCCACATTACATGCAGGTATGACACGCCCTGGCATGCCTGAGCATGATGATGACCTAACGGTGCAGTCGGCTGAGCCCGCGCTGGCGCAGCCCCCCCTGTACAAAGTGGTGCTGCACAATGATGACTACACCCCCATGGAGTTTGTCGTCGAAGTGTTGCAAGGCTTTTTTAATATGGATAGCGAAAAAGCCGTGCAGGTGATGTTGGCGGTACACACCCAGGGGAAAGCAACCTGCGGCATTTTTACCCGGGATATAGCTGAAACCAAGAGCTATCAAGTCAATGAGTATGCCCGTGAATGCGAGCACCCGCTAATGAGTGATATCGAAGCTGCTGATTAAGCGTATTGAAAATGAGCAGCGTTGAAAAAAAGTAGCGCAGGGGCTTGCAACCACGCCATTTGTACCCGATGTTGAAAGTGCCGGTCGATTAAACTGATCCGACGCAAGCCCTAGGTGGCGATAAGCCCTAGGTAGTAGCGAAAAGGGGACTGCCATGCTGAGCAAAGAACTTGAACTGACCCTGAACACGGCCTTCACCGTGGCTCGCTCAAAGCGCCACGAGTTCATGACCGTAGAGCACCTGCTGCTAGCGCTGCTGGATAACGCTTCTGCGGTTGATGTGCTGAAGGCGTGTGGGGCAAACCTCGACAAGCTGCGGTCCGATCTGCAGGATTTTATTAACTCGACCACGCCGCTGATCCCAGAGGGTCAGGGTGACCGTGAAACGCAGCCAACGCTGGGCTTCCAGCGCGTGCTGCAACGTGCTGTATTCCATGTTCAATCTTCCGGTAAAAGCGAAGTGACTGGCGCTAATGTGCTGGTCGCTATCTTCTCTGAGCAGGAGAGCCAGGCGGTTTACTTCCTTAAACAGCAGAGTGTGGCGCGGGTTGATGCGGTTAATTACATCGCCCACGGAATTTCTAAAGTCTCTGGTCATGGCCCGTCGCCATCACCTTCCTCTCAAGAGAGTGACGACGCAGAAGAGGGGAGCGCTGAAGGCGCTGCTCATCCGCTGACCGGCTACGCCACCAACCTCAATGAGCAGGCACGTCAGGGTAAAATCGACCCTCTGATTGGCCGCGACCATGAGCTTGAGCGCGTTGTGCAAATTCTGGCCCGCCGTCGTAAAAATAACCCACTCCTGGTGGGTGAAGCGGGTGTGGGTAAAACCGCTATTGCCGAGGGCCTGGCCAAACGCATCGTCGAAGAAGACGTGCCCGAAGTGATCGCCGATGCGGTGGTCTACTCATTGGACATGGGCGCGCTATTGGCAGGCACCAAATACCGTGGCGATTTCGAAAAGCGCCTCAAGAGCTTGTTAGGCGAGCTGCGAAAACAGCCTAATGCCGTCTTATTTATCGACGAGATCCACACCGTAATTGGTGCAGGGGCTGCATCAGGTGGCGTAATGGATGCGTCTAACCTGTTGAAACCGCTGCTCTCCTCAGGCGAGCTGCGCTGCATTGGCTCGACTACGTTCCAAGAGTTTCGCGGTATCTTCGAAAAAGACCGTGCCCTGGCGCGTCGTTTCCAAAAAGTCGATGTACTGGCACCGTCTGTTGAAGACACCATTAAGATCCTCAAAGGGCTGCGTTCGCGCTTTGAAGAACACCACGAGCTTAAGTACACCGATGGTGCCTTAGAGAGTGCTGCTCGCTTGGCGGATCGCTACATCAATGACCGTTTCCTTCCCGATAAGGCGATTGATGTGATTGATGAGGCCGGGGCGCATCAGCGTATGCTGCCGCCAGAGGTGCGTGCTAACACGATCGATGTTGAGCAAGTCGAAGCAGTGGTTGCTTCCATCGCGCGTATTCCGCCGAAGAGTGTCTCTAGCTCGGATCGCAAACAGCTTGAGAAGTTAGATCGTGACCTGAAAATGCTGGTCTTTGGGCAGGATGAAGCCATTGATTCACTGTCAGCTGCTATCAAGCTCTCTCGTGCGGGCCTGAAATCGCCTGACAAGCCGGTAGGTAGCTTCCTGTTTGCAGGCCCAACGGGCGTAGGTAAAACGGAAGTCGCTAAACAACTGGCACATATCATGGGCATTGAGCTTGTCCGCTTTGATATGTCCGAGTACATGGAGCGCCATACCGTATCGCGCTTAATTGGTGCGCCTCCTGGCTATGTAGGGTACGACCAAGGCGGTTTGTTAACAGAGGCGGTGACCAAGCAGCCGCACTGTGTGCTTCTGCTCGATGAAATCGAGAAGGCTCACCCGGAAGTCTTTAACCTGCTGCTACAGGTCATGGATCACGGTCGTTTGACGGATAACAACGGCCGCGAGGCAGACTTCCGCCATGTGATTTTGATCATGACCTCGAACGCTGGGGCGGAGCAGGCATCGCGTCGCTCTATCGGTTTCCAGAGCCAGGATCACTCGACGGATGCGATGGAAGTGATTCGTCGGACCTTCTCGCCGGAATTCCGTAACCGCCTGGACGGCATCATTCAATTCCATGCGCTGCCCACGACGGTGGTGCGCAACGTGGTCGACAAGTTCTTGATCGAGCTTCAGGCGCAACTAGACGAGAAGCGTGTACAGCTTGATGTAGACGATACGGCGCGGGATTGGCTAGCAGAGAAAGGCTACGACCCGGATATGGGTGCAAGGCCGATGGCTCGCTTGATCCAAGAGAAGCTCAAGAAGCCGCTTGCCGAGATGATTCTGTTTGGCGAGCTGTCAGAGCGCGGTGGGATTGTGCATGTCAGCCTGGAAGACGGAGAGCTACATCTATCAACAGAGTCGGAGATGGCAGATGCGCCCTGAAAAGGGCGCTAAGATGACCGACAAGCATTAATTGAAGTACCCGCTTAACGAGCTAACGCACAGCGCCCTGTCTTCGACGGGGCGTTGTCGTTTCCAGGGAGCGGCGCCGTAATTACGCGATACTAAAAGCAGCCATTAGGCGTTTCTGCACTCGCAGGATCGCTTGCGCAGAACATTGCTTGAGGGCGATATCAAGGCTTAGCGCGAGCGGTAAACAATACGGCCTTTTGAAAGATCGTAAGGTGTCAGCTCTACTTTTACCTTATCGCCGGTCAGAATGCGGATGTAGTTTTTACGCATTTTGCCAGAGATATGAGCAGTCACAACGTGGCCGTTTTCCAGCTCAACCCGGAACATGGTGTTGGGAAGGGTGTCAACGATAACGCCTTCCATTTCAATATGATCTTCGCGTGCCATATAGGCAGATCCTCACTTATTTTACATCGTGGATAGTCGAATGATTGCCTCAATAAGCGCTGGCACAAACCTGCACGCCTAAGAAACAGCGCTATATTGTGCCGTAAGCCTGCCGTCAAGGCAAAAAAGCTGACCAGATTAGCGAATTAAAGGTCGCCAATGCCGCCCGTCCAGCAGCTCGATGGGTGAAAAAGACTGCTTGTAGCGCATCTTACGACACTCTTCAATCCAGTAGCCAAGATAAAGATGAGGCAGCTGTTTTTCTTGGCAGAGCGCAATCAACTTTAAAATGGCAAAGGTGCCGAGTGAGCGCTTATCCAGCGCTTCATCGACTTTAAAAAACGTGTAAATAGCTGACAGACCGTGCTCTAGCTGGTCAAACGCTGCCACGGCCACCAGCTCACCTTCTAGGTACATCTCCATGAGGTGCGCATAGGGTTCTTCAAGCGTCAGAAAGGTACGGTACTGCTCGCGGCTGGGTGGATACATGTCGCCGTCTGCATGGCGTTGGCGAATGTAGTCAGCATATAGAGCGTAGTGGTTGGCATCGAAGCGCGCGGCGATGACGCGGGTCTCAATATCGTGATTGCGTTGCCAAACTTTTCGCTGAGTACGGTTGGCGCTAAATTCGTCCACCGGGATGCGGACTGAGCGGCAGGCATTGCAACCTTCGCAGTGAGGGCGGTATAAGTGGCGTCCGCTGCGTCGAAAGCCAAGCAGAGACAGCGAGTCGTACACCCCAGGCACCGGCGACTCCTGAGGATCCAGAAACAGTGTTGTTGCCTCTTTGCCAGGAAGATAGCTGCAGGCATGAGGAACGGTTAGGAAGAAGCGCAAATCCCGCACAGGGCGGCGAGGAGCGTTACTACTCACGGCTTGCCTCCTTGGTGAAAAACGGCGCGGTCACTCTGCTTCAGCGCCTGAGGGTATCGCCGCCAGCCATGGTGAGGCAGGCACGGATGGCGTCTGATGGGCAGGTGGTAAGCGAAAAGCCTTTTCTGGCAACCATTGTTCAAGGTAGTTGATGAACGTGCTACGGGCGACTGTTGTCGCACCCAGGCTGGCTAAATGCGGCGTGTGCATTTGGCAGTCGATGAGTTCACCACCATGGCGTTGCATGGCGCCTGCCAAGTAGGCCAGCGCAATTTTGGAAGCGTCGGGTTGACGTGAAAACATCGACTCACCAAAGAACACTGGCCCCATGGCCAGCCCATACAGCCCGCCGACCAGCTCGCCGTCACGGTGTACCTCAATGCTGTGGGCGATGCCAAGTTCGTGAAGGCGCTGATAGGCACGACGCATATCCGGGTTAATCCAAGTGCCCGGTTCATTTTTACGGGGAGCAGCACATGCCTCAACGACCTGGATGAACTGTTGATCTAGTGTCACGCTAAAGCCACCATGTCGCAGCCGTTTAGCTAGACTGCGGCGTCGTTTAAACTGAGCAGGCAGCAGTATCATGCGCGGGTCAGGGCTCCACCATAAAATGGGGTCCTTGTCGCTATACCAAGGAAATATCCCTTTCCGGTAAGCGTCTACCAGCCAGGCTGGTGTAAGCTCTCCACCGGCGGCTAGGAGGCCGTTGGGAGACTCTAATGCCTGTTCGGTAGATGGAAATGAAGGGTGTGGCGATGAGAGCCAAGGTAGCATCGCTTGCTCCTGTTGCTGATAGCTTCTATAGAAGCGCTGTGACGGCGGAAGGATGCTCGGTATGATGCAAACTCGCAAGTGGATTAAAGACACCGTGTGGTGTAAAGGGAGAATCGCTTGAAAGTAAATAAGGCGGTAGACAAGCGAACGCAGCGACAGTCGCGTCAGTCACCATCTAGTTCTAATTCATCGACGCGGGTGAATGCCGCAAAGGATAAGGCGCGCCGGTTTGGCTTGCGCCTGCAAGGATCCGCCCGTGAAGGGGTGGTGGTTGTGATGCTGGCGCTCTGCGTCTTTTTGCTATTGGCGCTGTTTAGCTACCATCCAGCCGACCCCGGCTGGTCGTACCAAGGGCCTGAAACCGATGTGCGTAACTGGATGGGCCCGGTTGGTGCATGGCTGGCCGACGTGCTCTATTCACTGCTCGGGGCCAGTGCCCTGTGGTGGCCGGGAATGTTTGGTTACGCCGCTTGGTGGCTGATGCGCTCACGCCAGGTGCGTTTCGAGCTGGATCCGGTGGCCATTGCCGTGCGCGCAGGCGGTTTGGTGTTGCTAATGTTCGGTACGACCATGCTGGGCGCACTGCACTTTTATCATCCAGATAGCATTCTGCCCTATGCCTCAGGCGGTATTTTAGGCGAAGGGCTCGTCGGTACGCTGAAACCGTTGGTGAGTAGCGGCGGTGTGGGCTTGATTGCCGCCGCGCTAATTCTGATTGGCTTCCCGTTATTCAGCGGCATGTCATGGTTACAGGTGGCCGATGAAGTTGGACGCAAGCTGTGCCGTATCGGCGGATGGTTTAGCGCTCGCCGTGCTAAAGGTCGCGAAAAGCGTGCTGAGCGCGCTGCCGTGCGTGCGGCTGCTAAAGCGGCGTCTAAAAAAGTGAAGCAGCGCTCCTGGGCAGAGCCTAGCGATACCAGTACGGACGCTGTAGATGAGAAAGAAGAGACGCCAGCCGTCAATGCTGCACCTCGCGCCAGTGAATCGCCTGCGCCGCAGGAGCGCCCTGCCGTTAGTGAGCGTTCACCATCAAGTCGTCGCGAGCGGCGTGAGCCAAGCTTCTCAGCACCTGTAGAAGAGACGCAAGAAGAGACATCTACTACGGATACCTCCATTCCTTGGGAGGCAGCCACTGTACTGAGCGAACGCCATGGAGCGAAGCCGCAAAGCACCTCAGAGCCTCGGACGGCCGCGCCAGAAGCGACTCCGCCAGCGCCTGCCAAGACGCAGGAGCCAGAAGCGCCCAGTGAACCACTAATGTCGTTATCCGCTAAAGAACCGGAGCCAACGCAACAGCCTGAGTCTGCAGTTGAAAAAGTTCCAGCGCCTAAGCCTGAAACACCTGCGCCAACTGAAACACCCGAGCCGGTACCTACCCATGAATTGGGTAGCAATAAACCGCTGCGGGTTGAAGATGAGCAGGAGCGTGAGCTCTATGCAGCTTCTGTACCGCTGCGTGCAACGCGCGATGAGTGGGAACCGGAAGCTACTGAGCCATCAGCATCCACCGCGTTTACGAGCCGCCCAGAGCCGGAGTCAGAGCACCCCGAACCAGTCACGCTGCGCAGTGAAGACAGCCAGCCAGCCTACCAAGCCCCCTCCATAGCGGCTGAACCGCGCCGGGAGCGAGTGCCGGAAGTAGTGCCAGAGCCAGTGTGGGATGACGAAGATGACGATGAGTTATCCGTCAGGCCTGTCGCATCTACTACTGCCAGCTCGCGCCATGAGCCAACCTTCTCTACCGAGCAAGTTGAGGAGGAAGCGGATAACGGCCCCACGCTGTGGACGGTGGAGCATCTGCAGAGCCAGCGCCCAGCGTTTGAAACGCTTCCAGAGCCCGAGGGCGAGGTGCCCAGCCTACAGCTGCTCACACCGCCGGAGCCGCATCAGCCGAACTACACGGATGAGCAGCTGGCCGATATGGCGGAACTCCTAGAAGTCAGGTTACGTGAATACGGTGTAAAAGCTGAAGTGGTCGATACGTGGCCGGGGCCGGTCATTACACGTTTCGAGATCAAGCCTGCTGCCGGGGTGAAGGTTTCCAAAATCAGCAATTTGGCGAAAGACCTTGCTCGTTCGCTGATGGTGAAAAGCGTTCGCGTAGTAGAGGTCATTCCCGGTCGGCCAACGGTGGGGATCGAAATTCCTAACCCGCACCGCGCGATGATTCGCCTGCGTGAAGTGATCGACTCTGACCGCTATCAGCAGGAGAGCTCACCGCTAACGATGGCGCTGGGCCAAGATATTGGCGGTGGGCCGGTGGTCGCGAACCTAGGCAAAATGCCCCACCTGCTGGTGGCCGGTACGACCGGTTCGGGTAAATCGGTGGGGGTCAACGCGATGCTGATCTCCATGCTGCTCAAGGCTAAACCCGATGAGCTCAAGCTGATCATGGTCGACCCCAAGATGCTGGAGCTATCGGTGTATGACGGTATTCCGCACCTGCTGGCGCCGGTGGTCACCGATATGAAAGAGGCGGCCAACAGCCTGCGCTGGTGCGTGGCGGAAATGGAGCGTCGCTATAAGCTGATGGCGGCGATGGGCGTACGTAATATTGCCGGCTTTAACGCCCGCCTAGACGAAGCCGAGCGTGCCGGCGCCCAGGTGGCCGACCCATTATGGGAGCCGCAGCCCTGGGAGATGCACCAAACGCCGCCGGTGCTGGAGAAGCTGCCCTACATCGTGGTGGTCATCGATGAGTTTGCCGATATGTTTATGATCGTCGGCAAAAAGGTTGAAGAGCTAATCGCACGTCTGGCACAAAAAGCGCGGGCTGCCGGTATTCACCTGATTCTTGCCACCCAGCGTCCATCGGTGGATGTGGTGACTGGTTTGATCAAGGCGAACATTCCTTCGCGAATGGCCTTCCAGGTCTCCTCGCGAATCGATTCGCGTACCATTCTGGATCAAGGTGGGGCAGAGAGCCTGCTGGGACATGGGGATATGCTCTACCTGCCCGCCGGTTCCGGGCCGCCTAATCGGGTTCACGGTGCCTTCGTGGACGACGATGAAGTCCATCGGGTGGTCGATGATTGGAAGCGTCGCGGCGAGCCTGAGTACATTGAGGAGATTCTTTCCGGCGGTGTTTCTGCGGATGCACTAACTGGGCTTGAAGCGGAAGGGATTGATGGCGACGATGCCGAGCAGGATGCGCTTTACGATGAAGCGGTGCAGTTTGTGACCGAGACCCGTAAGGCCTCGATTTCTGCCGTGCAGCGGCGATTTAAAATTGGCTATAACCGAGCGGCACGCTTAGTTGAAGCCATGGAGGGCGCAGGCGTTGTCTCCTCTATGAGCACCAACGGTGCTCGCGAAGTGCTGGCACCGCCGCCGGTTGGTCACTAAGCGTGGTCTCACCAATCATGCAATAAGCGTGAAAGTCGCGCCGCAGGCGAAACCCTGCGGCGCTTTTTACGTCTGAGAGGCATACGGAACGTCTTATCGCTCCTTGCCTCGTCCGCTATTCGGCAATGAATGCCTAGGGAGAAAGAACATGCGCGAACCCTCTAACCGTCGCTCACCTGCTTTGGTACTTGCCGCCAGTGCGCTCGGGTTAACCTTTGCTGCACCGATGACAGCGTGGGCCAATGAGGCCGCAGAGCGGCTTACCGAGCGCTTGGATCCTCTGGAAAACTACCACGCGACTTTTGAACAGCAGATTCTGGATGGTGGCGGTGAGCGTCTTCAGAGTGCCCGTGGGGAAATGTGGTTATCGCGCCCGGGTATGCTGCGTTGGGAAGTTGAAGCTCCGTACTCGCAAACCGTGGTCTCTGATGGTGAAGATGTCTACCTTTACGATCCAGATCTTGAGCAAGTGACCGTGCAAGCGATGGATGACCGTGTTACCCACACGCCCGCGCTATTGCTGTCAGGTAGCGCCGATGAGCTAACCGCCAGCTACGATGTGTTTTACGAGCAGCAGGACGGCGATGACGTGTTTACGCTGATTCCTACGCTGGCAGACACGCTATTTGAAGAGCTGAGCATGGTCTTTGAAGGTCAGATCCTGACCGAGCTGTGGATGATGGACAGCACTGGCCAGCGCACCGCCATCACCTTCAGCGACATTACTCGCAATGGCAGCATTGATCGTGGTCTATTTGATTTCCAGATTCCTGAAGGCACCGACGTTATCCGCGAAGAGCTTTAAATCTCTGGCGGTTACTTCACCGTGTTAACGCAGTTTATCAGGCACTTTTAGGGTGCCTGATCTGCTTCCTGATCCCGCTGCTCCCGCCACGCCATGATTTCCCCAAACCGCTTCTCCTGGCCAAACGGACTCGGCTCGTAAAAGCGTGTTTTCGGCACGCCTTCCGGCCAACAGTCGTGAGCGCTGCCCGCTGGATAGCCATCCGCTTCGTTATGAGCATATCGGTAGCCCTCGCCATGGCCTAGCTGCTCCATCAGTTTGGTAGGTGCGTTGCGTAGGTAGGTGGGTACTTCCACCTGGGGCTGCTGCTGGACAAACTGCTGGGCGCTTTTCCAGGCCCGGTCAATGCGGTTACTTTTAGGTGCCACTGCCAGATGAATCGCTGCATGGGCAATCGCCCGTTGGCCCTCATAATCGCCCAGGCGCAAATAGGCATCCCAGGCGGCGATGACGAGCGGCAGGGCGCGCGGGTCGGCATTGCCTACGTCTTCCGAGGCAATGGCGGTTAAGCGCCGCACGATATCCAATGGGTCGCCGCCGCCCTGGATAAAGCGCGCCATGTACAAAAGTGCGGCATCAGGGCGCGACGATCGAATCGATTTATGGATGGCGGATAGCAGGTCATAGTAAGCATCGCCTTGCTTATCAAACGCGCTGGACTGATGGCCGACTACATCCGCCAGTACCGCTTTGCGTAGCACCTCGCGACCATCTTGCTGTTCGGTAAAATCACAAGCCGTTTCCAGTAGCCCTAAGGCTCTCCGGGCATCCCCCGCGCTAGCGTGGGCGAGGGCTTCCAGTACGCCAGGCTCTATATCAATTGGTCGCTTGCCCAGGCCGCGCTGGTCATGCGCCAATGCTTGCTGCATCACCTGAATGAGCTCTTGCTGGGTTAGTGGCTTTAGCACATAAACACGCGCGCGTGAGAGCAGCGCTGAGTTCACCTCGAAGGAGGGATTTTCAGTGGTGGCGCCAATCAGCGTTAACAGGCCGGACTCCACATGAGGCAGCAGTGCATCCTGCTGGCTCTTGTTCAAACGGTGAATCTCATCTAAAAAGAGAAGCGTGGGAGAAGTGCGCTGTCGGGCGCGCTCCACTACCGAACGGATCTCTTTTACGCCAGCCATCACTGCGCTTAGCTGCTCAAGATGGGTCTCCGATGCGCGAGCCAGTAGCTCTGCCAAGGTGGTTTTGCCTACCCCTGGCGGCCCCCACAAAATCATTGAGCGCACCACGCCCGACTCCGCCATGCGGCGCAGTGGCTTATCCGGTCCTACCAGTGCCTGTTGGCCAATATACTCATCCAGCGTTAACGGGCGCATACGAAAGGCCAGTGGGGCGTCTTCACCTGGAGTGGCTTCAAAAAGATCCATATAAACTTCCGTTGTAAATCGGGGCGTTGGACAACTAACGCTTAATAAGTGTCTGTGGTAAATAGGGTAACGTCAGACTACCTTGTGGCATAACGATAAGAAGCGCCCACCAGCGTTAGTCATCATAGAGGCGCAAGGCAAGGATTAACGCTAGTGTAGTAGAACCCAGCTCATGATTGTGTGCCTAATGCTCTGTAGGGAGAGCGGCAGGCATGACACTTACGAAGGAGACGGCACGATGTTAAACCAACTGCGTCTAGATCATGCCAACATGGCGCGAATGCTCCATGTGCTGCAGCTAAAGCATAAAACCTTGGCTAACGGCGAGCGGCCCGACTTTCAACTGATGCGTGAGGTGGTCGATTACATTTTGTCCTACATGGATGGTTTTGCTACGCCCCTTGAGCGCATCTGCGTTGAACGGCTCAAAACCCAGGCGCCGGAGCATCTTCCGCTGATGGAGCAAATGGCGAGCGACTATCGTGAGCTAAAGCCGCGCTTAATGCGCCTGTCCCAGGATATCGACATGATCCTGATGGATAACATCCTGCCCATGGATCGTTTCGCGGATGATTTAAAAGCATACCTGGAAGCCCACCGAGGCTATCTGCGCCACGAGCGGGAGGGGCTTTTCCCGCTGATCGACCAGCATTTCAACGAAGAGGATATGGAGGAGCTGCGCCAAGCGCTGCCCGAAGGCGCTGAAAAAGAGCTGGAGCGTCTGCAACTCGCCTACCCAGAGCTTTACGCTGAACTATGCGGTGCGGAAGTTCCAGCACTGTAACTCCTGTCAAATGTGAATCCTTCAGAGCCGAACGGGGCGTGTTAAACTGGCGCCCCGTTTTTATTGGGCGGCTGAAAAGCTGAGTCATTGCGTGGTGGCCGTTGCCAGTAGCGCCACTATTAATGGGGTGGGTTTCAACATAGCGGACTGTGCAGGTGAAGGGTGATGTCAGGGCCTATACTGATTTTTGATTCCGGCGTGGGCGGGCTTTCCGTTGCCCGTGCGCTGCGCCAGCACTATCCATCGGCTGCCCTGTGCTACGCCTGCGACAACGCTTGGCTACCTTACGGCCTGCGCGACGATGCGACCCTCGCTAAGCGGATTGTGATGGTTTGCCAGGCGGCAGTCCAAGCGTGCCAAGCCAGCGTGCTGGTGGTTGCCTGTAATACTGCCAGCACCCTTGCCCTAGAAGGGCTGCGCCAAACGCTCTCAATTCCTGTCATTGGTACCGTGCCCGCGATTAAACCGGCAGCGCTGATGAGCACATCGCGCCATATTGGCCTGTTGGCCACGACGGCTACGGTGAATCGCCCCTATACCCAGGGGCTAATCGACAGCTTTGCCAGCGACTGCGTGGTGACCAAAATAGCGGCAGATGCCCTGGTTACCGAAGCTGAAGCGTGGCTAGCCGGAACGCCGCTCAACGCACCGCGCATTCAGCAAGCGCTAGCGCCGCTATGGCAAGCCACCCAAGAGAGCCCCGCGCTAGATACTGTCGTGCTTGGCTGCACCCACTTTCCGTTGCTGCAACCACTATTAGTCACGCTGGCACCAGCGCCTATCACATGGGTAGACTCCGGTGATGCCATTGCCCGCCGGGTGGGGCAGGTGGCCACTACCCTGGTGAGCAGTGCACACGATGGCCGTTGCTTCACCACGGCGCCTGCTCAGGCGCTTACCGATGGCTTCGCCCGCTACGGCTTTCATGAACCACGGCCGCTCGTACTGCCCGGCGCCCGCTAGGCGGCGGTGAATAAACGTCTTTTTTCCTATTTTAATATTTAGTGATGAGGAGCCACCTTGGCGATCCCTACAGTAGATCCAGCACGCTACGACGAACAGCTGGCTGAGAAGCAAGCCTATGTGGAAAGCACGTTTGCTGCGTTTGATACGCCTGCGCTCGAGGTGTACCCCTCGCCACCCAGCCATTATCGCCAGCGTTGCGAGTTTCGCATTTGGCATGAAGAGGACGACCTCTTTTACGCTATGTTCGAGGTCGACCCGGAAAACCCCAAAAACAAACGAGTGGTTCGGTTAGATCAGTTCCCTGTGGCCAGCGCTCAGATCAACGAGCTGATGCCCAAGCTGCGGGAGGCCTTTCTCGCCAGCGACGAGTTGCGCCGCCGCCTGTTCCAGGTGGAGTTTTTAACCACGCTCTCCGGGGAAGCGCTGGTCACGCTGATTTATCACCGCCCGTTGGGCGATGCCTGGGAAGCCGAAGCCCGTGCTTTGGAAAGTGCCCTGGGCATCATGATTATTGGCCGCTCCCGCAAGCAGCGCCTGGTGCTTACCCGCGATCACGTGTGGGAGCGTTTAACGGTGGATGGCCGCACGCTGCACTACCAGCAGGTAGAAAACAGCTTTACCCAACCCAACGCCCACATTTGCCAAACCATGCTGGGATGGGCCAAAGAGGCCACACAAGGCCGCCAGGCAGAGGATCTCGTAGAGCTGTACTGCGGTAACGGCAACTTTACCATTGCGCTGGCTGAGAACTTCCGTCGCGTGCTGGCCACCGAGATTTCACGTACCTCCGTCGCTAGCGCCAACGTCAACCTTGAAGCCAATGGCGTGACCAATGCCCACGTGGCCCGCATGTCGGCGGAAGAGTTTGCACTGGCACTGAAAGGGGAAAAAGAGGGCCGCCGCGTGGCCGAGATGGCGCTGGACGAGTATGACTTTTCAACCGTGTTAGTCGACCCGCCCAGGGCCGGGCTAGATGAGCAAAGCTGCCAACAAATCAGCGAATACGCTCAAATCGTCTATATTTCATGCAACCCGGCCACGCTTGCCGAAAACTTAACGCTACTGACTAAGACCCACGATATTGAGCGTTTTGCGCTATTTGACCAGTTCCCGTTTACCCACCACTGTGAGTGTGGTGTGTTGCTGACCCGTCGGCAGCCACAAGTGGCCTCACAAAGCTGATACGCTGAACTTGTCAATAGTGCTTATGATGCACAAGCGGCATACTCCATGAATAACCTGTCAGTTGGTTAGGGTGGCGGTCCTGGGTAGCGTAAGCTAACAGGTAGAGTGGCCTAAAGGCCTATTGTCCTTCGTTTTTTTGGCCTATGTAGTGGCCCCAGGCAGTCGAGGTGATGGATGCATTACGTTGCGATTGAAGAGAGTCGGCGGGATCTTTTAAAGCAGCTACAAGAGCGATTGGAAGCGCGACTGGAGCCAGCACGGGCGGCCGCCATCGAAGCCTTTGCGCGCCACTTTTACGCCACGGTGCCAGTGGAAGACCTGGTAGACCGTCGGTTGGATGACCTTTACGGCGCGACGCTCTCCATCTGGCAGTTTTTACAGCACCATGACCCGCAAAGCCCCAAAGTGCGTATTTTTAACCCGGACTTTGAAGAGCATGGCTGGCAGTCGACCCACACCTTTGTGGCGGTGCTCCATGAAGATATGCCGTTTTTGGTCGACTCCGTACGCATTGAACTCAACCGTCGCGGCCTAACGGTACACGCCATTCAAAATGCTGTGTTCGCCGTGGCGCGTGATAGCCAGCATCAATTGAAGGCGCTGACCTCTCCCAAAGATGAGAATGCACCGGACGCCCGTGAATCGCTGATTGTGATCGAAGTCGATCGCCACACCGACGCCGAGTCCCTGGCGAAAATTGAGCGCAATCTGCATGAAGTGCTGCGCGATGTACGCACCGCCGTGAGCGATTTCGATGCCATGTGCGGTCAGATTACTTCCGCCATTCAAGAGCTGGAAAAGAACTGCCCACCGCAAATTGACCCGGATGACCACGAAGAAGCCATTGCCTTTCTAGAGTGGCTGTTGAAGGATAACTTCACCTTCCTAGGCTACGACGAGTACCTGCTGGACGGTAACGAGCTGCAGCGCGATCCTAACAGCGTGCTGGGCGTATTCCGCCTAGATCAGCCGCGCTACCGTGAGCGTATCCGCACCGAAGAGGGCATCGACGAGCACGACGACTACGTGCTGGTGCCGCAACTGCTCTCGTTCGCCAAAAGCGCGCACCACTCCCGCGTGCATCGCCCCACTTATCCAGACTACATCACCGTCGACCGCTACGACGATGACGGCAATGTAATCGGCGAGCGTCGTTTCTTTGGCTTGTTCACCGCCACGGTATACAACGAGTCGCCGCGCAATATTCCGCTGCTGCGCCGCAAGCTCAAGGCCGTGATGGATATCGCTGGCTTCAATCCCCAGGGCCACAACGGCAAGCAGCTGCTGCAGGTATTGGAAGTCTACCCCCGCGATGACCTGTTCCAGATCAGCACGGAATCCCTGGCCAGCACCGCGTTGGGTATTCTCAATATTCGTGAACGCCGCCAAGTGCGCCTGTTTATCCGCGCCGATGTCAGCGGTAAGTTCTACTCCTGCCTGGTGTTTGTACCACGGGACGTGTTCTCTACCGACCTGCGCCAGCGTATTCAGGGCATGCTGTGTGATGAGTTGGATGCCCACTTTGGCGACTTCAATACCTACTTATCCGAGTCGGTGCTGGCGCGTATCCAGCTCATTCTACGTTTTAACGGCGACGCCCCCAGCCAGTACGACCTGAAGCGTTTGGAGAGCAAAGTCGCCCGCTTGGCGCGCAGCTGGCGCGACGAGCTGCAGGCAGCCATGGTCGAAGGTTTTGGTGAAGAGCGCGCCAACCACCTCATCGACCAGTTCCACGATGCGTTCTCCGCTAGTTACCGGGAAGACTTCAATGCCCGCACGGCGGTATTTGACGTTCACCACCTGTTAACCTTGGATAGTGGCAATGACCTGTCGCTATCGCTCTACCGCCCGCTGGAAGAGCAGGCAGGCGGCATGAACCTGAAACTGTTCCACCGCGAATCGCAAATTCCGCTCTCTGATGTGTTGCCGATGATGGAAAATCTCGGCCTGCGCGTGATTGGCGAGCGCCCCTACGATATCAATGCGCCGCAGCAGCGCTATTGGATTCACGACTTTGAGCTGGAACATAGCCGCGAAGGCGTCAACCTGAGCGAAATGCGCGACACCTTCAGCGAAGCGTTCAAGCGCATTTGGGCAGGCGAGGCCGATAATGACGCCTTTAACCGTCTGATTATCAGTGCTGGCCTGGACTGGCGTGAAGTGGCTATGCTGCGCGGCTATGCCCGCTATTTGAAACAGATCCGCTTCGGCATGTCCCAGGACTACATCGCTGCAACGCTGGCCAACTATCCGGCCATCACCCAAACCCTGGTTGAGCTGTTCCGCTTACGTTTCGACCCGGCCCAACAGCCCAGTAACCTAGACGACTGCTTAGCACACCTTAACGAGCACCTGGAAGGCGTTGCCAGCCTCAATGACGACCAGCTGCTGCGCCGCTTTATGGAGCTGATCCAGGCCACGCTGCGCACCAACTATTACCAGAAAACTGACGATGGCCGCTTTAAGGATTACATTGCCTACAAGCTGGAACCGTCAAAAGTGACCGGTATGCCCAAGCCACGTCCGGCCTACGAGATTTTCGTCTGCTCGCCGCGTGTCGAAGGCGTTCACCTGCGCGGTGGCAAAGTGGCGCGTGGCGGCCTGCGTTGGTCGGACCGTCTTGAAGATTTCCGTACCGAAGTGCTGGGCCTCGTTAAAGCGCAGCAGGTGAAAAACGCGGTAATCGTGCCCGTTGGTGCGAAAGGCGGCTTTGTGTGCAAACGCATGCCGGAAAACGCCGACCGCGAAACCCAGCAGAAAGAAGGCATCGCGTGCTACCAAACCTTCATTCGCGCGCTGCTGGATGTCACCGATAATCTCGTGGGTGGCGAGGTGGTACCGCCGCAAAACGTGGTGCGTCACGATGAAGATGACACCTACTTAGTGGTTGCCGCAGATAAAGGCACCGCTACTTTCTCGGACATCGCCAACGCAATTTCCATCGAGTATGGCCACTGGTTGGGTGACGCATTTGCTTCCGGCGGTGCCAACGGCTACGACCATAAGAAGATGGCGATTACGGCCCGCGGCGCATGGGAATCCGTAAAGCGTCACTTCAAGAACCTGGGCGTCAATACCCAGGAAGACCTGTTTACCGTGGTGGGTATCGGTGACATGGCGGGGGACGTGTTCGGTAACGGTATGCTCCTTTCCGATAAGATCCAATTGGTGGGCGCCTTCAACCACCTGCACATCTTCGTCGACCCGAACCCGGATGCCGCAGCGGCCTTTGCCGAGCGCAAGCGCCTGTTCAATCTGCCGCGCTCCAGCTGGGAAGATTACAGCAGCGAACTGATCTCCCAGGGGGGTGGGGTGTTCAGCCGCAGCACCAAGTCGATCACCATCACGCCGGAAATGCAGCAGGTGTTTGGTATCGAAGAAACGCGCTTGTCTCCTAACGATCTGATTCGCGCCATGCTCAAGGCGAAGGTGGATCTGATTTGGAACGGCGGTATTGGCACCTATGTGAAAAGCTCAGAAGAGACCGATGCGGACGTGGGTGATAAAGCCAACGACGCGCTGCGCATCAACGGTAAAGAGCTGAACTGCCGTGTGGTCGGCGAGGGCGGTAACCTGGGCCTGACCCAGCGTGGCCGGATGGAAGCCGCCGCCAACGGCGTGCGGGTTTACACCGACTTCATCGACAATGCCGGGGGCGTCAACTGCTCCGACCATGAGGTCAATATCAAGATATTGATCGACGAAGTGGTCAAGCGTGGCGATATGACCAACAAGCAGCGTAACCAGCTGCTGGCTGACATGACCGAAGAGGTCGCCGACCTAGTGATTCTGGATAACTACCGCCAGACCCAGGCACTGGACCTGTCGGAGATCTTGTCTCACCAGGGCATGGGGCCGTACCGTCGCTTCATTAGCGAGCTGGAGTCCGCCGGTCAAATAGACCGCGAGCTTGAATTCCTGCCTGCCGATGACGTTCTGAAAGAGCGTGCCAGCAACAACCAGGGCATGCGCCTGCCGGAGCTGTCGGTACTAATCTCCTACGCCAAGAGCACCCTGAAGGGCGACTTGATCAACTCTGACGTGCCGGACGATCTCTATATTCACCGTCATCTGGAGCGCTTGTTCCCCGCCGTGCTCACCGAACGCTATCAAGCCGAGATGTACGACCACCGCCTGAAGCGGGAAATCGTGGCAACGCAGGTGGCTAACGACCTCGTTGATCACATGGGCATTGTGTTCGTACGCCGCTTGATGGATTCGACCGGTGCTGGCCGAGCCGACATTGCCCGCGCCTACGTCGTCGCCCGGGATGCCTTCAACCTGACCGATTTGTGGGCGCAGATTGAAGCACTGGATAACCAAGTGCCCAGCTGTGTGCAGTACTCCATGATGCTGGACCTGATGCGCATGATTCGCCGTGCAACACGCTGGTTCCTGCGTCAGCACCTGGGGCTTTCGACCCAGGACACCATTGAGTACTTCGGTCCGCGCTTAGCGCAGCTGCAGGAGAGCATTGGCGAGTTGCTGAGCGGTGAAGAGCAGGCCGCATGGCGCAAGCGCTGCGACGAGCTGCAAGCCGCTGGTGTGCCAGAAGCATTGGCTGCTACCGTGGCAGCGGCACCGAGCCTCTACGCTGGCCTGGGCATTATTCAAGCGGCCCGCATCACCAACGAGAAACCCCAGCGGGTAGCCGAGGTGTTCTATGAAATCGGCAGCCGCCTGGAGCTACCCTGGATGATTCAGCAGGTCACGCACCTTGAGGTGCGCGACTCCTGGCAGGCTCAGGCGCGGGAAACCTTCCGCGATGATATCGACCGCCAGCAGCTAGCGCTGACGACAAGCGTCTTGAAGCTGGAGGCGGGCAGCCGCGACACCCAGGAGCGGGTGGCCCAGTGGTTGGAGCAGCACGCCGAGCTACACCGCCGCTGGTGCCGCTTGATCGACGAAGTGCGTGGCGGAAGCGAAGGCGGATTCGCGCTGTTTGCCGTCGCGGTTCGTGAGTTGGTGGATTTAGCCGAGAGCGATAGCAAAGCATAAGCCCTTACGGGTTCTATGAGAAAAGCTACGTTCTAACGAAAAGCCGCGCCCTGGGAGACCAGGACGCGGCTTTTTTCATTCTGCGAAGAGGGGGCGATGTGCGTTATACTGCGCCCGCCCCGCACTTCGCCCACCGCTCAGGAGAGTCTTGCTGATGTACCCAATTGCCCGCTCGCTGCTATTCCGCCTGGACCCCGAAACTACCCATAGCATGGCGCTGAACGCGCTTGACGCGCTGCATAAGGTGGGCGGCATTAAGCGTGTGTATGGCGAGCCGGTGAGTGATCCTGTCGAACTCATGGGGCTGCGCTTTCCTAACCGGGTCGGGCTTGCCGCCGGGCTGGACAAAAACGCCGACCACCTTGATGCGCTGGGCGAGCTGGGGTTTGGCTTTGTAGAAGTGGGCACCGTGACCCCTAAAGCACAGCCGGGTAACCCCAAACCGCGCCTGTTTCGGCTAGTTGGGCATGAGGCGATCATCAACCGCTTTGGGTTCAACAACAAAGGGGTGGAGCATCTTGTTGCCCAGGTTAAAAAGCGTCACTACAACGGCATTGTGGGTATCAATATCGGTAAGAACTTAACCACCTCGGTTGAGCATGCGCTGGATGATTATCTGGCCTGCCTCAACGCGGTGCACGGCTCGGCGGACTACATTGCGGTGAATATCTCATCACCCAATACGCCGGGGCTGCGTACGCTGCAGTTTGGTGAACAGTTAGATGCTCTTTTGGGACCCATTCGCGCTAAAAGCCGCGAGCTGGATGCCCAAGCAGGCCGCAACGTACCGTTGCTGGTGAAAATTGCCCCGGACATGAGCGAAGAGGAAGTGGCATTAGTGGCAGGCAGCATTGCCCGTAACGAGCTAGATGGCGTGATTGCCACCAATACCACCGTTTCCCGGGACGCGGTCAGTGATGACCCACAGGCTCAAGAGGCGGGTGGGCTTTCCGGTAAGCCGGTGTTTGAGGCGTCCAACACGGTGATTCGTCTGCTGCGCGCCCATCTCCCCACGCTGCCAATTATTGGGGTGGGCGGTATTGATAGCGGTGAAGCGGCAAAGGCGAAAATAGCCGCTGGTGCGGACTTAGTACAGCTCTATTCAGGCTTGATTTACCAAGGCCCAGCGCTGGTACAGCAGTGTGCGAAAGCGCTCAAGCAGGGTGAATGAAGCGGCTACCGCTGGGGCACTAAAAAGCCCGCTTGGCAGCGGGCTCCGTTCTCCAAATGTATGTATAAAAGGTAAATAAACTAGGTCATAACCATGGGGTTTTTATGAATACCGGAAACGCCGGTCATTCCATCCCACTGGTCGCCGCGACCTTCACGCCAACCACTCATCCAATACTCGCGTAAATTGACATCTTGACTGGGACAATCATCACGGGAGCGACCCGTAATACCCGCTTTATAGCCGTGAACATAAGCCCGCTGGAAGCGATCACGTTTTTGTCGTTTCATTGGCTAACCTCTTTGCATGAAAGCCTTTGATAAGAAGTAGGTCACAAGGCAACGTAGTAACAGCAGGCCCATAGGCGTGCTTTACCCAGATTGCCAGCACCACTTCGAGAAGTGACTTCAAGTTCAAGAGTGAGCTGCTGCCTCAGTGCGAATGCCTAGCACTCACGTGCTGAACGGAAGAAGCGGCAAACTCAAACAAGCCATGGGTCGTTACTGGTGTTATGAAACATGCACAATAATGACCCTGACAAGCAACACATGCGTTTTTAGTAGCTACCCTCTTATTGTTAGACCATGATGGGGTCACTTGTCGACCATCAAATTGTCATAAGACATACATTCATTTGCCATATACAGGAATATCGCGCGGTTACGCGCGGCGATCACCATGACCGAGCTGAGCCAAACTGCCCCTCTAAACCTCCTAGCGACCTGCCCTAAAGGCATTGAAGGCCTGCTGGCGGACGAACTCACGGCCCTGGGCGCTGAACCGGGTAAAACCACCGTGGCAGGGGTCTATTTTTCTGCCGACCAAGCCACCGCCTATCGGGTATGTTTGTGGTCTCGCTTAGCAAACCGCGTGATTTTGCTACTGGCGCGTGAAGCGATGATAGAGACCGCAGAGCAGGTACGCGATGTGGTTGCACGCATCGCCTGGAGTCAGCATCTTGCCCCCGGCAAGACCTTGGCGGTGGATTTTCATGGCCGCAGCGACCATATTCGCCACACGCGCTTCGGCGCACAGACGGTGAAAGATGGCGTGGTGGACGCGCTGCAGTTAGGCGGTCGAGAGCGGCCCAATGTGGACACCAAAGCGCCTGACCTACGCATTTACGCCCACCTGCACCGAGCCAACCTGAGCCTGGGAATTGATCTCTCTGGCGAGAGCCTGCATCGTCGTGGCTACCGCCGCGATGTGGGTCACGCGCCGCTTAAAGAGAACCTAGCGGCAGCACTGCTGGTGCGCGCAGGCTGGCCGGAGCGGGCCAAAGCCGGCGAGCCACTGATCGACCCGCTGTGCGGTGCCGGTACGCTGCTGATTGAAGCCGCGCTGATGGCGGCTGACCAAGCCCCTAACCTGAACCGCGAGCGGTTTGGCTTTCACGGCTGGGCAGGCCATCAAGACGTGGTGTGGAGTGAATTAAAACGCGAAGCTGAAGCACGCGCCTCGATTGGCCGCAAACGCTGCAAAACGGAACTGATGGGCTTTGATCAAAGCCCGGCAGCGCTGACCGCCGCGAAATCTAACGCCATGCGGGCGGGCATTCCTGCGCTGATAACGCTCCACGGCCAGAGCCTTGCTCAACTAACCCGGCCAGAGACCCTGACCGCCGAGCAGGGGCTATTGATCACCAACCCGCCCTACGGCGAGCGCTTGGGCGAGCTGCCTGAGCTGGTGCAGCTTTACGCCCAGCTCGGTGAAAAAGCTAAGGCGCTGTTCCCCGGTTGGACGCTAGCGATGTTTACTGGCAACCCGGATCTTGGCCACCGCTTAGGCCTGCGTGCCCATAAACAGTACGCGCTAAAAAACGGCGCGCTGGATGCCAAACTGCTGTTAATGGAGATTGGCAGTGTTCGTCCTGCGCCTCAGCAAAGCGGTGAGCCGTCAGAAGCGGGCGTAGCACCTCAGGCAAGCAGTACTGCAAAACCGGCGGTGTCGGAAAATGCGCAGATGTTTGCCAATCGTCTAGCGAAAAACCAGAAACGCCTGAAAAAGTGGCTGAAGCAGAGCGGTGAGACCTGCTACCGCATTTACGATGCCGATATGCCTGAATACGCGCTGGCAGTGGACCGTTACGGCGACCGCGTGCATGTGCAGGAGTACGCCGCGCCCAGCTCTATTAACCCGGTGCAGGCGCAAAAACGGCTGTTTGATGCCCTGGAAGTGCTGCCCGAGGCGTTGGGTGTCGACCCTAGTAAGATTTATGTCAAACGCCGCGAGCGGCAAACCGGTGCGGCCCAGTACCAAAAGCGCGAAGCCAGCGGCGAGCGTTTTGAAGTGCAGGAGGGCAGCGCTCGGCTATGGGTCAACCTGCGCGATTATCTGGATACTGGCCTGTTTCTGGACCACCGTCCGGTACGTCGGATGCTCGGCGAGATGGCCAGCGGCAAGCGCTTTCTCAACCTGTTCTGCTATACCGCGACGGCCACTGTGCAAGCCGCGCTGGGCGGGGCCAGCGACAGCGTTAGCGTGGATATGTCCAACACCTACCTGGAGTGGGCGCGGGACAACTTTGCGCTCAACAAGCTCGACCCAAGGCTGCACCGCGTGGTGCGTGATGACTGCTTCCGCTGGCTGGAAACCGCCAACGCGCAGTTTGATCTGATCTTTATGGACCCGCCGACCTTCTCAAACTCGAAGAAGATGCGCGACACGCTGGATGTGCAGCGCGACCACCCGCGCTTAGTGGAACTGGCCATGGCACGCCTAGCCCCTGGCGGTACGCTGGTGTTCTCCAACAACCAGCGGCGCTTTAAGCTGGATGAAGCGCTGAGCGAGCGCTACGCGGTAGAGGAGATCACCACGCGCACCTTCGATCCAGATTTCCAGCGGCGCACCAATCTGCATCACGTGTTTTTGCTGCGCCACTCGTCATGATCCACTCCTCCTGAGCCGATAAAGAGCAAGGGCGATGATTGAACTATCGATTTACACGACGCTGGGGTGCCATTTGTGCGCCCAGCTAGAGGCGCTGGTGGCCACACTGGCCAACCAAGAGGTGAGGTTGCACCACATCGAGATCAGCGACGACGACGCGCTGGTGGAGCAATACGGCACACGAATTCCGGTGTTGGTGGATGCCAACGGCGTTGAGCTGGATCGCGGCTTCGATGTGGCGCGTTTAAGCCACTGGTTGAACGAGCGGGGCTGGTTGGATGAGGCGGCACTTGCCGCGCTCACCACGCCGCCGGAACAAGCGCCCCCCGTGGGGGTGCATCAGCGCAATGGGCGGCGCTTCTTAGGTTAACGAAACGGGCGAATCTGGCTAACAGGTGATGCGTCAGAGTGCGTCTAATAGCGACAGCTGGCGCATCGCTTCCTGGCCTGCCGGTGTGTGGTCGGCGGCTTCCAGCACCTTGCGGAATCCGCGGGAGGATTGAATCGTTGCTTCATCCTCCAGCCACATCTGTGCTTGCTCCAGGCTATCCGCTAACTGGTGCTTCAATCCGCCAAACTGGGTGCCGATTTGTCCCCAGGCGCGGCTGAAAATCCAGTCGCCGAACATATCCTGGTGAATATGCACCAACACATAGTCATGGTCGGTTTCCCAGCGTACGATCACACCCATCTCCTTAACGACTTCTTGATCATGCCTGCACAGCAAGCCATTGCGGACGTATTGTAAAGCCCGGATACTAAAACGCCTATGAAACTTGTTATCGACGCTAATATCCCCGCCGCCGACGCCTGTTTTGGGGGCGTGGGTACGTTGCACCGCTTGCCGGGCCGCGAGATCCGAGCGGCTGACCTGCAAAATGCCGATGCGCTGATCGTGCGCTCCATCACTCAAGTGAATCGCGCGTTACTTACCGATAGCCCGGTGCGCTTTGTGGGCACCTGCACCATTGGCACCGACCACATTGATCTCGATTATCTCAAAGAGCGCAATATTGGCTTTGCCAGCGCGCCGGGGTGCAATGCGGAGGCGGTGGTCGATTATGTGCTCAGCAGCCTGCTGACGGTGAGCGAGCGAGAAGGCTGGCCGCTGCTGGAGCGAACCGTGGGGATTGTTGGGGCAGGCAATGTGGGTAGCCGCTTGCAGCGCCGCCTACAGGCGCTCGGCGTTGCGGTACGGGTGTGTGACCCTCCCAGGGCGGAACAAGAGGGCGCAAGCGGCTTTGTGTCACTCGATAAACTGATTGGTGAGAGCGACGTGATTTGCCTGCACACCCCGCTGGTGAAGGCTGGCCCTCACGCCACTTATCAACTGCTGAACGCCCAACGCATCAACGAGCTGGCCCCTGGTACGCTGCTGCTAAACGCTGGGCGTGGCGACTGCATTGATGGCCTGGCGCTGCGCAGCCGTTTGGCAGGGAAGGGTGATATCACCGCCGTGTTAGACGTTTGGGAAGACGAGCCGGACATTGATGCAGGGCTGCGTGATTTGGTCGCTTTAGCAACGCCACATATTGCCGGACATAGTCTGGATGGCAAGCTGCGCGGCACCTGGATGATTCAGAAAGCGTTGGCAGCGCAGTTAAACCAGCCCAGCGGTATGCCGTTTAGCGAGCTCTGCCCGCCGCCAGCCCTGGCCACGCTAACGTTGCAGAGCGCACTGCCGGTGGAAGAGGCACTTCGGCTGTGTGTTCGGGCCGTGTATGACGTGCGCCGTGACCACGATGCCTTGCAGCGTCAGGTGACGCACCAGGGGATTGCCAAGGGCTTTGATAGCTGCCGCGCCAACTACCCGCTGCGCCGCGAGTTCGCCACGCTCACCGTCTTTCTGGAAAACGACGCTGTGTCATTGCAGCCGTCGCTTCAGGCGGCAGGCTTTCAGGTGCGCTGCGGCTAACACGCATCATTGGTTTACCTAAACGCACAAGGCCCGCATTGGCGGGCCTTGGCGTATCTTATTGAGCGTTCACAGCTTACTGACGGTAAGCGGCTTCTTTTAGGGCGCGAATACGGTCATCCAGCGGCGGGTGGCTGGCGAACAGCTGCTCGACCAGCGAGCGGGTCTGGCCTTTGGTGATGGCCATCGCACGCAGGGTGTCCGGCATTTGGTCGGGCATCTCGGTTTCGGCCTTCAAACGTGCCAGGGCGTTGACCATCGCACCGGTGCCTGCCAAGCGGGCACCCGCTTCATCAGCCCGGTACTCGCGGTAGCGAGAGAACCAAGCCACAATCGCGGAAGCGACGATGCCAAAGACGATTTCTGCCACCATCACCACTGCAAAATAGCCCATGAAGCCCAGGCCACCTTCGCCGTCGCTGCGGCTTTTCAGGAAGCTATCGACCAAGTGGGCGACAATGCGGGCGAAGAACATAACGAAGGTGTTCACTACGCCCTGAATCAGCGCCAGCGTCACCATGTCGCCGTTAGCCACGTGGCCAATCTCATGGGCCAGTACCGCGCGGACTTCTTCAGGACGCATGCGGTTGAGCAAGCCCGCCGATACCGCTACCAGGGCATCGTTCTTATTCCAGCCGGTGGCGAAAGCGTTGGACTGCTGGGCGGGGAAGATGCCTACTTCCGGAGTTTTAATGCCCGCTTCCCGAGACAGTTCGGCCACGGTATCCACCAGCCACTGCTCTGTGGAGTTCGACGGGTTTTCGATAATCACCGTGCCGGTTGAGCGCTTCGCCATCCATTTAGAGATAAACAGCGATACCAGCGAACCCGCCATGCCAAACACAAAGCTGAAGATCAGCAGGCTGGTGAAGTTAATACCCTGGCTGTTGAGATAGCTCTCAACGCCAAACAGCCGCAGCGTAATGCTGGCGACCAGCAACACCGCTAAGTTAGTGGCTAAAAACAGCACGATTCGCATCATGGATGAAGATCTCCCTCAAGGTCATAACAAGTGTTAATGGAATGATGGCTTAGATACGTGCATTTCATGTCAGTTTCAAGTCGCTGGTTGAGTGTCGATAGCTGCTGCCGATAACTACTGGCGATAGCGAGACAAGAAATTGGCAAAGCGGTCCAGCGCGTCGCCGAGCTGGTCGGCCCAGGGCAGCGTGACAATGCGCACGTGATCGGGTTCTGGCCAGTTAAAGGCGGTGCCCTGTACCAGCAGAATTTTTTCCTGCAAGAGCAAGTCCAGCACCAACTGCTGGTCATCTTTAATATTGAACACTTTGGGGTCTAAACGCGGGAACGCGTAGAGCGCGCCTTTGGGCGTTACGCAGGAGACCCCAGGAATTGCGTTGAGTTTCTCAACGGTAATGTCGCGCTGGGCCAGCAAACGCCCGCCCGGCAGAATTAAATCGTTGATCGACTGATAACCGCCTAGCGCCGTTTGAATGGCGTGCTGGGCAGGAACGTTGGCGCATAGTCGCATCGAGGCCAGCATGGTCAGGCCCTGAATAAAGTCCTTCGCCCGCTGTTTCGCTAGCGTGCCGGAAATCGTCATCCAGCCAGAGCGAAAGCCCGCGCAGCGGTAGCTTTTAGACAGCCCGTTCATGGTGATCACCAATTGATCATCGTCGGCCAGCGCGCCGGTAGCGGTGTGTTTAACCCCGTCGTAGAGAATCTTGTCGTAGATCTCATCGGAGAACACCACTAGATTGTGCTCTTGGGCGATATCCAGCACTTCCCGCACCACTTCCGGCGGGTAGACCGCACCGGTGGGGTTATTGGGGTTGATGATCACAATGGCGCGGGTACGGCTGGTGACTTTGGCACGAATATCGGCCATATCCGGTGCCCAGTCGGCCTGCTCGTCGCACAGGTAGTGCACGCCGTGGCCGCCAGAAAGGTGGGCGGCTGCGGTCCAGAGCGGGTAATCCGGCGCGGGGATTAGCACTTCGTCGCCGTCGTTTAACAGCGCCTGCATGGCCATGACGATCAACTCGGAAACGCCATTACCAATATAGATATCTTCGATACCCACCCCAGGAATCTGCTTACGCTGGCACTCCTGCATAATCGCCTTGCGGGCGGAGTAGAGGCCTTTGGAATCACAGTAGCCCTGGGCGGTGGGCAGGTTGCGCATCACGTCCTGCAAAATCTCTTCCGGCGCTTCGAAGCCAAACGGTGCTGGGTTGCCAATGTTGAGCTTCAAGATTCGCTGGCCTTCCTCTTCCAGGCGCTTGGCGTGGTCGAGTACCGGGCCGCGAATGTCGTAGCAAACGTTGTGCAGTTTGTGTGATTTTTTCAGCGTGTGTGATTCTCTAGGCTGCGGGGTGTCCATGGGGTGCGTTATCCAAAAGTGTCCAGTGCCGTGGAAGTGTTTGACGTGTGGCTCATTATGCGTCGGATGAGGCCGGGCTGTCTTGGTCGTTTTGCGCTGGCGGCGGCGGAATATCTGCCGGGGTTTCCAGCGTGACGCGGCCAAGCCTGCCATCGCGTAACTCATGCAGCAGTACTTCCGCGCCGCGGTGCAGGTCTACTTCGCCGCCAGGGCGCAGGCCGCCGCGCTTTCCGGCGATTTCTTTGAGAATGGCGTGGCCGTCAAACCCGGCAATAGCAAGAAAATCAGGCTTTTTCGGGCCGTCGGCGTCGACTTCCTCCACCACGGGGGCTTCGTAGGTGGGCAGCGCTTTTAGCTTATAGCGGGCGGTTAGCTCGGCGGGGTAGCGTTTGGCAAGCTCCGCGCTGGCAACAATGGCCACATCGGTATACTCAATGGCGGTATCGCGAATCGCGCCGCTGGCCGCCAAGCGGTAGGCGCTGGCTTGGTCTTCGATTTTGGGCCAGAGCACCCCAGGGGTGTCGATGAGCGCTACTCGACCATCAATGCGTACTTTTTGCTGGCGCTTGGTGACCGCCGGCTCGTTGCCGGTTTTGGCAATTTTGCGCCCGGCTAGGCCGTTAATCAGCGTCGATTTGCCTACGTTAGGGATGCCCATCACCATCACGCGCACGTCGCGGTCGGCACGCACCGCTCCCGCCAGTTCGTGGCAGAGCTTGGGGATCTTCTTAAGCTCGCGGGTATTGGTGGTGGTAATCGCCAGGGCGCGAGTGTCTGCCTGGGCGTCAAAAAAGGCCACCCACTCGTCGGTACGAACGGGGTCGGCCAAGTCGGCGCGGGAAAGAATTTTCAGCACCGGCTTATGGCGGGTCAGCTCGGCCAGCATGGGATTTGCGCTGGAGTAGGGCAGGCGCGCATCGAGCACCTCGATGACCACATCGATTTCTGGCAGCGCGTCCTTGATCTGGCGGCGGGCCTTATTCATATGTCCGGGGAACCAGCCGAGCATGGGTTTCTCCTACAAGCACAAAAATACAAGCATAAAAAAGCGGGCGACCATTCTAGCAGATGGTGCCCGCCTTGCCGTGCTTCCTTTCACTAGGGTCTCCCCATTTTCCGGCGTGTCATCGGCATAGTCCTCCTGAGGAGGTGAACAAGTCTGGTATTCGTGCCTCGGCGTCTGGCGCTCTTCTCCAGAGGGGGTAGAAAACACTTCGGCCTTGAGCAAACAGCCGT